>JAKQGD010000164.1 GCA_029573365.1 Bacteroidota bacterium
CCCGCCGGCTTTTTTGCCATAAGCCGCATACAAATCGGCGTTTTCAAGAGGTTTTATTATCTTGAGATCTATCTCTTCCTTTACCTTAGCCATGCCACCTACATCCTTGAAGCTGACATCAGGCTTTTCCATAAAAAAATCCTTGTCTTCAGGCCCGGGATCAAATCCGAAAATCGAGTCATCTTCGTCATCAAAATCATCCTCGTCACCATCAAACTCAAACGAAGGCATCCTCAGATTTTCGTCCAGTTCGCGGTCTTCAAAATCAGGATTCCTCTCCAGGATTTTTTCATATATTTCCTGGGCTTCCTCTATGGATTTTTCCCTGACAAGGGATTTGGCACATATGGTGAGCATACGCTCTGATGCTTTCTGGCGGGAAATCAGCTCTTCGACTATGACTATGACACCGGAATATCTGCCTCTCCTGAAGTAGATCTCAGCCAGGCCCTCCTTGGCTTTGATGTGGTTGCTGTCGTAGTTCAACACAGTCTGATATTCGGTTTCGGCTTCTTCGAGCCTGCCAAAATGCAGATACTTGCCGGCCAGCATAATCCTTAGCGGCAGGTTGTCGGGCGAACTTTCTATGGCTTCTCTCAGGGATTCTATGTCCTGGTCGTGTGTCATGAGCTGATGGTTTGATGTTTAAACAATCTTGACTCCGTCAATTGTTTTGCGGTGATCTCACGAAGTCTTTCATTCATAAGCTGCCTGGTCTCTTCCATTCTCTTTATGGTTATCGGCAAGATGACTTCCCTGTAAAATACACCTGACGTTTTCTCTCTTTCTAATGCTTTGGTACTGCAAAGTTCCAGGAAATCTCCAAAGACCTTTGCTGTCGCAGATTTGCCCTCAAGGATCAGCGAAATTAAAAATCGGTTTCCATTGATAAATCCCAGATCTTCAAACAGGTCTTCGACGTCGTCGTTTACCTCTGTGATAAGATCGTAAAATCGCCAGTCTGCCAGTGTACCCATCTGTGGGGCGAGCATAAAACGCTCGTAGATAAGTCTACGCAGCAGTTTGACATCGCAGGATTTGTAGAAATAAAAGTATTCCATGTCAAACCGCAGTGGCGTCCTGCCCTGCCTGAGCTCGAGTTCGTGCTTTTCGTACTTTCGTATGTGGTTCAGGTATTCGTGAGACCTCTCTTTGGGTACACCCATGGCCTCCAGCATGCCGGTGATTTGATTCCAGTGATAAGCCAGTTTTTCAGGTTTGGTTGTCCAGTTGGCCTCTAGGTGGGCATCCAGGTGATAAATCGCGGCCTGCAGGCCAGCCAGTGACATCAGGTATTTTTGAGACTCTTCAGCGTTCAGGCCCGTATCAGTCAGTAACTGTGGAAAAAGCCGATATTCAAAAAGATCATATATTTTAGACTGCAGCTCTTTTTCATCAATATGCGGTTCGGTCATTTACTCTAAATTTTCGATTCAGAAATTGAGACGTAAAATTGGATAATAATGTTCACTGTGGCAAAACTAATTGTCCAAAATCTCATTTAATATTAATCAAACAACATTTTGTAATGAGAAATATAACATGGATCATACTTTTGGTTGCAACAGCTAATATAGCCCAGGGTCAGATTTTTGGCCGTATCATGAATGAAGCCAAAAGAAAAGTGGAGCAAAAAGTGGAGGACAAGATCGTTCAGGCAGTTTCGGAGGAATTGGCCAGAAGAGCCTTCAAGCCGATAGATGAGGCCGTCGATTCGATGATGAGGCAAAAATACCAGGATTCTGTGGCTCATGGCCAAAAAGTGGACTGGGACAAGGCCGGCAAAGCATACGGAGAATTTCTGGCAGGTATGAACAAAGCTGTGACACTGCCCGAAAAATATAGTTTTGATGTCACGCAGGAGGTGGAAGTGATTGATTACAGCAACAAACGAACCTACCTCAAACTTCATTATACAAAGACGGGCAATTACCTGGGCATGGAAACCGTTGACGAAAACAGAGAGCAACAGTTTATCGTCATGGACATGCAACAAGATGCCATGGTGCTCTTTTCTCAAGACAAAAAAGGTAAAAAAACAGGACAGGCCA
>JAKQGD010000186.1 GCA_029573365.1 Bacteroidota bacterium
CCAGGTCTTTTTTTAGTCCTTCCATCTCGTGATCATACCTGAAATCTGTTAACAGGAAGTATCCCCCCGGACGTAAAATACGGAAGACTTCTTTCAGAAACAGGATCATATCCTGATAACGGTGTGATGATTCCACGTTAATGACTATGTCACAGGAATCGTTCTCCAGTCCTAACTTTTGGGCATCTCCCCGTACAAAGGTCAAACCGTTTACTTTATAATTACGGTTGCAAAAACGGACTGCCCTTTTATTCAGGTCTATCCCCAGGGCAGATGCAACGGGGAAGTTGCGGGCAATATGGGAAAGGCCGCCACCCCTGCCACAGCCTATTTCCACGATATCCTTATTCCCGGTTTCGACGGCATTTATCAGATGGAGATAAAGCTGGAGGGAATACTTGTCAGGTTCACTTTTTTCATCTGTTGTCATGAGCTGGTCCTGGTCATGATACCCAAAGTTCATGAAGAGTATCTCGCCGTTCTTGTCTGCTTTATTTACGTACCAATACCAGATACGAAAACAGTTTTCACGAAGACTGGTTTTAAAAGTCATAAAAGCAGGTTTTAGTTTATGTTCCTTAAGTTGTACACCCTGGAACGCACCTCTTGTGCCCAGTCCTCGTGAGTCGTTGAATTGACAAACACTTTATGCGGGATTGGTTTTCCTATGACAACTTTTACTGTTTTATTCCTTTTCCTGAATATCTCTCTGGGCAACAGCATAAGCTCCAGGTTCACCTCTATGTGGAACAATCTCCTAAACAAAAAGATCGTATAGAATAACACCGAGTTCCTTCCGTAAATATAGATGGGTACAATGGCCCTGTCATTTGAAATGGCTTTCCTGATAAAGCTCTTTCGCCAGACAGTATCCTGGATTTTTTTGTTGTACACTCTTGACACTTCTCCTGCCGGGAAATGTGTTATGGGAATATCCATAGCAAAAGTATCATCCAGGGCTTTGACATAGGCTTTTGAAGACCTGTCATATACGTTGACTGCCGCTATGAACGGGTGCAATTGCGGGACCAACATGAAAGCATCGTTGGCAATGGCTTTCAGACGGCCGTATTTTCCCGACACAATATGGGTCAGTACCAATCCGTCCAATATACCGTACGGGTGGTTCGCCACAAAAAAGCACTTGCCGTTTTCAGGAAGATTTTCTTTCCCTTCAACCTCAATCGTGACGTTGAATTCTTCCAGGATTTTATCCAGAAAATCTTTTCCTGAACAACCTGAATATTTATTGAGGATATGATTGATTTCATTTTGTTTGACAATTGACTGGATCCATTTTATTGTAAATGGCGGGATACGAGCCAGTAATTCTGAATTACTTTCACGGATGGTTTTTTCAATGTCAATATATTTATTGTCTTTGGCAAGCTCTGTCATAAAAACTGAATCGCCTCCAAATGTAGATATATATTCCAGACAGGCAATAGGTGGGCCCCGCTATTGGAATTGGTGCTGCCACCACTAAGAACCGGGAGCTTTTTTGGTACGCCGAGGCTTCTGGTTCATTTGCTTCAGCAACAGTAATGTTCTGAACACACCTGCTAAACCTTGGTGATTTCAATACCGGTTGTATGGTGTTCTCCGGAATACACACCAGGGGCAAAAAACCCGTAAAAGTGCCCGTGGTGGGTATGTTTTTGACCTAACCAGGGGCAAAAACACCGCAAAAGTGCCCGTGGTCATAATTTCCAAAGAACGTATATTTTGTTAAACATCTAATATAAAGCACTTTACAAAACATCCCCTTGATTAGCCAAGTCCACCAGGGGCAAAAAACCCGTAAAAGTGCCCGTGGTGGGTATGTTTTTGACCTAACCAGGGGCAAAAACACCGCAAAAGTGCCCGTGGTGGGTGTCGGAGGTAAAACCTGTTTGCGCACTGAGGTTCCACCTGTTTGCGCC
>JAKQGD010000189.1 GCA_029573365.1 Bacteroidota bacterium
CGAGCTCGGCATCGGACAGGACCACTCAGGCATCATCGTATTGCCGGCTGACGCCCACATAGGACAGACTGCTGCTGATTATTATGGGATAGAAGACGATTATGTTTTCGAGGTGGGTCTGACGCCCAATAGATCTGACGCCACGTCACAGCTGGGTATTGCAAGAGACCTTCTGGCCTACCTGAGGGTAAACGAAAACTATCAGGATGACATCAGAGACCCCGATACTGCTGACTTTATCACAGAAAGAGTGGCCCTTAATATAGATGCTGAGGTAATCAATAAAAAAGCCTGTATCCGATATTCAGGTGTCACTATCAACAATGTATCTGTAGGAGAATCTCCCGAATGGCTAAAAAAACTGCTCAGAGCCATTGGCGTAAAGCCGATAAACAACATCGTGGACATTACTAATTTTGTGCTGAATGAACTGGGCCAGCCCCTTCATGCTTTTGACGCTGACAAAATCAAGGATAAAAAAATCATCGTAAAAACCCTGAAACAAGGCACGGAATTTACTACACTCGACGGCAGTGTTCGCAAACTGGGAGAGGAAGACCTTATGATCTGCGATGGAAGTTCAGCCGGACTGTGTATCGCCGGAGTTTACGGTGGTCAGGGCAGCGGAGTGACACAGGCGACAAAAAACGTATTCCTGGAGTCTGCCTGTTTCAATTCGAAATATATACGACGCACCAGCACGAGCCACAACCTGAGGACCGATGCTGCAAAAATATTTGAAAAAGGTTCTGACCCCAATATTACCATCTTTGCCATGAAACGTGCAGCAGGGATGATAAGAAAACTGGCAGGAGGTGCCATCAGCGACAAATCCATTGATATATACCCTGAGGAGGTCAAGATGGCAGAGATAAGATTGTTTTTCAGCCACGTGGCCAGCCTCACAGGCGTTGTCATATCGGAAGACGAAATCTACGCCATCCTGCAGGCCATGGAAATGGAAATCACCCCATTTGACGACGAGAGTGTACTGGTCAGAGTGCCTACCAATAAGTCGGACGTCCTGCGTGAAGTAGACCTGATAGAGGAAATTCTCAGGATCTACGGACTCAACAGAGTGCCTGTATCCTCTCAGATCAGAAGCACCATTTCGTACACTACCAGACCTGACAAATATAAAACACGGGAAACCATCTCTGATTTTCTGGCCTCGTCAGGATTTAATGAAATGATGGGTATGTCTCTCATCGAGTCACGATGGTACGAAGGAACAGACCTGGTAGACACGGCAAATCTTGTTTATATCA
>JAKQGD010000230.1 GCA_029573365.1 Bacteroidota bacterium
GTGATGTTATCCAGATCAACGGCGAAGGAGCCACCAAGACATTCACCGTAAGGAAAATGTCAAATGGCGTAGGTGTAGAAAGGATCATTCCTTTTTCTTCTCCTGCCATTGCGAGTATTGAGGTGCTCAAAAGAGGTAAGGTCAGAAGGGCAAAAATCTACTACCTCAGAGAACTCACAGGCAAAAAAGCCAAGATCAAGGAAAGAAGATACTCAGAAAAAGGCTGATAATCAGTCTTTTAGAATCTTTCAAGGAGGGGTTTCCATCAGGATATCCCTCTTTTTTTTACGGCGGGTTAAACCCGAATGTGCATCAGCTTGTTTTTTGTTAGTTAAATTTTTTTTTAATGAGCCAGGACTGTACACGGTTTTTTCTTGTTATAGTGCAGCTGTTGGTAACAGGTGCAGTTCTCCCTGTGGTGGGACAAGACAGCTGGAAACTGGAGAAAGAAAATGGCAACATTAAAGTTTACACGGCTCCTGTAAAGGGGTCGAAAATCAGACAGTTTAAGGTGACAGCCTCATTTAGGGGCAAACTTGCCACTGCAGAGCAATTGTTTAGAAATCTCTCTGGCATGTCGGACTGGTACGAAGGTGTGCTAGAGGCCCGCCTGACTCGCCGTATATCTGACAACGAAGCAGAATACCTGCTTATCTACAAAATGCCCTTCCCTATGAAAGACAGGGTAGCTACGATTCGAGGCAGGATCAAAACAGGAGAACGTCAGATTTTTGTGGATACAGCTGATTTTCCGGGCACAATACCCCATTCTGAAAAAGACCTGGTACATGTCCTGAAAATGTGGAGTACCTGGGAAATTACCTCAAAGTCGGATGGCATGCTCTATGTCACACATACCGGATTTATGGACCCGACAGGGCCTGTTCCGGACTGGCTTATAAACATGAAACTGACCGATGTTCCTATAAAAACGGTAACAAACCTAGGACGTATGCTGGAGTCAGGAAAAATCTAAATCTGATTTAGTCACGCTGTGGCGAAAATTAATTACTTTTATCCTCTTATTAAAAATCCTGACCATGACCCGTGAAGAGGAAAAATTTTTCATGCGTGAAGCCATCAGGCTGTCTGTCGAAAACGTCGAATCAGGCAAAGGAGGACCGTTTGGAGCCGTTGTTGTAAAAAACGGTGTAATCATAGCACATGGTGCCAATGAGGTCACCACCTCCAACGATCCGACCGCCCATGCCGAAGTGGTGGCCATCCGTAGGGCATGCCATGCATTGGGTACTTTTCAGCTGGACGACTGCGACATTTATACCAGCTGTGAACCTTGTCCCATGTGTTTAGGAGCCATTTACTGGGCACGGCCGGCAAGACTGTTTTATGCCAATACAAAAAAAGATGCCGCTGACATTAAGTTTGACGACCAGTTTATCTACGAAGAACTGGAGCTACCTCTCACAGACCGCAAATTGCCCACCCGGCAGCTTCTGAGGGACGAGGCATTAAAAGCTTTTGAACTCTGGAAAAACAGTACAGACAAAATCCTGTATTGATGCCGGTGATCACTTTTTTGCTCAATGACAGAACCGTACAAACATCTGTCCACCCATCTACCACTCTGCTGGACTTTATAAGGTACGAGTCAAACCTCAAAGGCACCAAAATAGGCTGCCGCGAAGGAGATTGCGGAGCATGTACCGTACTTATCGGAACCTTGCAGGATAAGGCTGTTGAGTATCTTAGTGCCACATCCTGCCTGACTCCCCTGGCAAATGTAGCGGGTAAACACGTCGTCACAGTGGAAGGCCTCAACCTCGAAGACCTCAATGTCGCCCAGGAAGCCATGGTCAGAAATTCGGGAACTCAGTGTGGATTCTGCACCCCCGGATTTGTTGTATCACTATGTGGCTACGCCATACACAGCAAGTCCGGTGACAGTCCTCATCATGCGATAGGTTCCATAGACGGAAACATATGCCGGTGCACAGGCTACAAATCGATAGAAAGAGCTGCCACCGATGTTTGGAACTCTTTACAGGCCAAAGACCCTGATCGCCCACTGGAATGGCTGGTCGAGCATCGTTTTCTGCCGTCTTATTTTCTTGATGTAGCAAAAGGATTATCAGAAATCGTAGTGGACCGTGCACCGGGAGAAGGCCTGTTTATGGGCGGAGGTACGGACCTGTATGTTCAGCGACACGATGACATGCATGAGGTTCCGGCCATATATCTGAGAAATAACACTGACACACAACCCATCAAACGTCAGGGCAGAACGCTGGTCATCTCAGGAACAGCTACAGCTACAGATCTTGCCGACAACAGTTTTCTGACTCAAAACATACCGGGGTGGTACGCCTACATGAAACTGGTGTCCTCCACCCCTATCA
>JAKQGD010000233.1 GCA_029573365.1 Bacteroidota bacterium
GAAGTACTGAAGGACCTGCGATTGAGCAAATCCACCGCATTTACGGCTGATGAAAGGGACAAACTGGGACTCAGAGGATTGCTTCCTTATGCCATTTCTTCGCAGGAGACGCAGAAGACCCGTGCCATCGAAAACATTCGCCGCAAGGAGTCAAACATCGAGAAGTACATTTTCCTTTCAGCACTTCAGGACCGCAACGAACGGCTGTTTTACCGCACCGTCATGGACTATATGCAGGAGTTGTTGCCTATCATTTATACGCCTACGGTAGGTGAGGTGTGCCAGCAGTTTTCACACATATACCGCATAGACAAAGGATTTTACATCACTCCGGAAGACAAGGGCGAAATTGACATGCTCCTGGACAACTGGCCGGAAAAAGACATACGAGTCATTGTAATCACCGACGGATCCAGGATTCTTGGTCTTGGTGACCTGGGTTGCAATGGCATGGGCATTCCCATAGGAAAACTCTCACTTTATACTGCCGGTGGAGGCATCTACCCCGAAAAATGTCTTCCTGTCATGCTTGACATGGGCACAGACAACGAAGCCCTGCTCGAGGATTTGTTGTATCTGGGATACCCCCACAAGCGGTTGCAAGGCGAAGAATATGATGAGATCGTAGACGAATTTGTCATGGCTGTGCAGGAAAGGTTTCCCAAAGCCCTGATACAATTTGAAGACTTTGTCACTCCTAATGCATACAGGCTGCTGGAAAGATACCAGAATAAGGTGTTGTGTTTCAATGACGATATACAAGGTACAGCAGCAGTGGCTCTGGCAGGTATTTATACCTCTCTGCGTATCACAGGGACGACACTTACGGATCAGACATTTATGTTTTTGGGAGCGGGTTCGGCAGCTACCGGGATTGCTGACCTGGTGGTCAAAGCCTTGATGGACGAAGGACTCAAAAAAGAAGAGGCGGAGAAAAAACTCTGGTTTGTCGATATCAATGGTCTTGTAACCAAAGAAAGTAAGACCCTCCAGCCCCATAATTTGCCCTATGCACACGAGTACAGACCGATGGATTTTGTGAGTGCTCTCAAAGATATAAAACCGACCATCCTTATCGGGGCTTCAGGTGCCAGAGGTACCTTTACCCGCGAAGTGATAGAACTCATGACTGCCCATAATGAAAGGCCTGTCATTTTTGCCCTCTCAAATCCTACTACAAAGGCCGAATGTACCGCTGAAGAAGCGTATAAGTGGAGCGAAGGCAAAGCCATTTTTGCCAGCGGCAGTCCCTTTGGTCCCGTAAAAGTGGGTGAAAAAACTTTCGTGCCGGGTCAAGGTAACAATGTATATATTTTTCCCGGAATAGGTCTGGGGGCCATAGCTGTGGAAGCAAAAACACTTCCTGACAGTGTTTTTTTAGTGGCCGCCCGGGAGCTGACCCGGCAGATACACATGTCAGACCTGGAAGCCGGCACTTTGTATCCCAAGATGACATCACTCCGCACCATCTCATATGAAATTGCGGTGGCCGTGGCCAATCATCTTTTTCAGGAAGGGATGGCCAGAATAGAAAAGCCTAAAAACCTTAGGGCACATATAAAATCCATGATTTACGATCCAACTTATTGATGAACGATAGTATATTTATAGAAAATATTATAGTTTTCTATGGAAGAATTTGATTTTGTAATAGTAGGTAGTGGATTTGGATGTCCGGTAATTACCATCATTTAACCGACAAATCATCTATTTTTATTTCTCATGATATCCACGATGTTTTGAAATAGACGCTCTAACAAACTATATTCTTTGGTGACGATGGTAACTTTTACAGAAAGTAAAGCCGATGTAGGGAGCACTTTTTGATAGCCCAATTATAATAGCATCAGCTCTTTATAAAGACTAATGGGAGATAAACCCATATTCTTTCTTAAGGA
>JAKQGD010000650.1 GCA_029573365.1 Bacteroidota bacterium
TAGAATTGTTGCCCTGTAGCAGACGATGATAAAAATAATACGATAATTGACATCAATCCCGTACTGACTAAATACCTGCTATATTGTATAAATCTGATTTTCATTCCAAATTAGGTATAATCATTATTTAAGCAGATCAATATTATATGAATACAGCTGTCTGCCCCCCTTATCAATAAAATCCACATGCACTGCTCTTGTTGGTCCAGCTCCCTTCACATTTATTACAGCAAAATTTCTGACGCCTATCATGCTGCCCGGCACTCTGAGTGTGTTGGGTTCTGAGCTGTGATCTGATGTAGAAGATGTGATGGCAGAAGACGTTATATCATAAATCACCGTTCCATTTTCGGTAACGAGTTTGCTGATTTCTGAATGGTGACGATCCCCTGTGAGGAATATCACATTTTTAATCTTGTTGTCGCTGATAAAGTCGATGATTTCCTGTCTTTCGGAAGCATAATTGGCAAAATTTTCATATACCGCTGCGTCATTTAAAAACTGACCTCCTACACATACAAACTTAAAAGTAGCCTTGGAATAAAGCAATGCTTCCTTGAGCCAGTATTTTTGTTGTTCACCCAGAATCGTTCCGTTTTGGGTATCCACTGTTCTGTACCACCTGTCGTCAAGCATAAAAAACTGGCAGTCATTCCACGAAAAACTGCTGGTAATACCTTCAGTATGGCCCGCACCGTATCCTTCACCAGGCCAGAAATCCTTAAAAGCATCAAGGGCGTGGTGTTTTAGAGGGTAGGTCCAGTCCGAATCATTTGGGCCATAGTCATGGTCATCCCAGATGGCATAATGGGCTGTTGACGCCAGCAATGGTTGCAGTCTGCCCAGAGACCGGCTATGTGTGTAGCGGTGATAAATACCTGACCTGCTTTCATAATCACCTTCCCGTGTGTAGGCATTGTCTCCGAGCCAGACCATAAAATCTGGCTTCCGTGCCACTACCTGGTCAAGGATCTCATAGTCCCCGCCATAAGGTTTGCCAGGCCGGTCATAACTTTCTTCATTGACATAAAAGCACGATGCCGCAGCAAAGGCAAAATCAGGAGGATCGAATCTCCATTGCCAGTGTGTCTGTGTTGTAAATCTTAAAGGGTAGGGTAGCTTTAGCTCTTTTTTATCCATCCACAAAGTATAGTTGTACGTAGTTCCTGGTTCCAGTTCGCTGAGATGTATGGTGGTGGTAAATCCGTCTTCTTTTCGGGTCTTTCTTTTTTCTGACCGGATAGTTGCCCCTCCTTTGACAGGTGTGCAGGATATACTTACTGTGGTAGCCCCTTGGGTCTGTAACCAGATACTCACATCCCGGAGAGTAACCGGACCCAGCATAGGTCCGCTTTTGATTTTACTTTCCTGCCCCTGCAAATAGGTGACCGTCATAACTGATAAGATCAATATGAGGCAGTAACGAGTATAATTTGGAATCGTGAACATCGTAGGTAGTGTGGTTATGTCAAATCGGTGTTAAAATATGTGCTAAAAGGCAAGATACTATTGGATGGCCTAATTGTACTGAAAGCACCTGAATTACATTCAATTGTGGATGACATTCAGAACTCAAAGTTACACTTTCCTCAATATAGGAGAGTGGTTTTTTGACCAATAAATTTTTAAAATCCTTATAAGGGGGGGAATATAAACTACTCATCTCGGCGGATCGACCCGGCTTTTGGTCAGGAGAGGTTGCAATCGCCTTTGCAGTTACGGCAAATATGTGCTAACTTTGCAGACTTTTCCAAATGCCGCCATGCTAGTTTACATAGTTGTTGCTCTTTTTCTGGCCCTGCTTTTTCTCAACTTTTATTTCAAAAGGGAGATACTCAGGCACTACAAGGTGCTTGTAAAAAACAGGGTAGAGTTTGGGGTGTCACATATTTTCAGCCCTAAAAAAATGGAGGAAGAAGTGTTGGGCAAGTACCCGGCCTGCCGGGAGGACATTCTGGCCTTTTCGGCTAAAATCAGAAAATCACTGCTGATGGCTGTCGGTCTGATTCTTGCAATAGCCCTGCTTTCATTCATTATTGTAAAACTTAAAAACCCTTAACAGTTTTGAAAATAGGATTGGCAGGAGCCGGACATCTGGGCAAAATACACCTTAAGTGCCTAAAAAACACGGACTTTACCATAGCCGGTTTTTTTGATCCTGACCCTGAGACAACTTTTTTAGTGGAGAGGGATTTTGGAATCAAAGCATACCCATCGCTGGACCATCTGATACTGGATGTGGATTGCCTGGATATTGTCAGCCCCACTTCACAACATTTTGAAATAGCCTCCAGGGCCATCAGCAAAGGCAGACATGTATTTATCGAAAAGCCTCTTACAGAAACCATCACTCAGGCAGAAACCCTCGTAGCACTGGCCAGCAAACACGGAGTCAAAGTGCAGGTAGGTCATGTGGAGCGGTACAATCCTGCCATTAGGTCGCTGCAGGATATCAGGCTTTCGCCAAAATTTATAGAAGCCCATCGTCTGGCAGTTTTTAATCCCCGGGGCACAGACGTGTCAGTGGTTTTGGATCTTATGATACACGACATAGACATAGTGCTTCACTTGATAAAATCAGATATTAAATCTGTAAGTGCCAATGGTGTGTGTGTAGTCAGCTCGACACCCGATATCTGCAATGCCCGTATTGAATTTGAAAACGGGGCTGTCGCCAATCTCACTGCGAGCAGAATCAGCCTCAAGAATATGAGAAAAGTCAGGTTGTTTCAGGAAGATGCTTACATAAGTCTTGACTTCCTCGAAAAACAGGCACAGGTTATAAAAATCGGAAATGATAGCGGAGATGACAATTTTTCCGGCATGACGATACATACAAATGAAGGTTTGAAACGTATTAGTATAGAGATGCCGCAAATCATGATAAACAATGCCATCGAGGACGAGCTGAAGGATTTTTACCAAGCAGTATGCGACAGGATGCCTGTAACTGTCACAATTGAAGATGGCCTTAAAGCTCTCAGGCTGGCACACATTATCGAAGAAAAATTGACTTTTACCAAATGAAAAAATTCATGATATTATCGGCTGTGTGGCTTTTTATTCTGGGTTTTTCGTCATGTGGTCTGACGGATAATGACCAGCCGGTGCCATCCTATCTTGACCTCAGGGACCCCAGAGTTTTGAAGCCTGGAGGCAACGGTTATGACACACACAAGATTACCGAAGTCTGGGTCTTTGCCGATGGCCAGATACTTGGTATTTTTCCACTCCCGGCCAAAGTACCTGTGGAAGTGAAAGGAGCCGACAGAGAAATCACTATACTTGCAGGCATCCGCAACAATGGGATGATTGACAGTCCGGTGTTTTATCCCTTTTATAAATCTATCGTGAGCAAGGTCAAACCCGAAGAAGGAAAAACCATACAGATACCGCTGGATTTTCAATACATTCCTGATGCAAAAATTTCGCTTAATGAAGGCTTTGAAACAGGCAATCTCTTTTCAATAGATTTTGACAATAAACCTGAAACTGTGGTCACGGTGAGCACTGAGACTGCCGCCTCAGGGACCAAATGTGGTACAGTCACCCTTACATCCGAATTTAAAACAACGGAAACAGCCACGTCCAGCCGGGTAAAAAACGGTGAGAATGCCAGGGGACAAAGTTATATAGAACTGGATTACAAGGGCGAAGGGGAAATAGCCGTGGGCATATCCAAAGTCAAGAATGGCCTTATATCCGGGGAATATGTGCTTTTTGTTCCCGGCAAGGAAGACTGGAACAAAATATATGTAGACGTCACTAAGGTCCTTTCTGGTACAGATTACGATGAATACAGGGTCATCCTGGGATTTTCCAAGACAGGGTTGAGCTCCGAATCAAGAATGTATATAGACAATGTAAGACACATTCATTTCTGAACCGCAGATGAAAAGCCACAGAAAACTGGAATTGCTCATATATCGCTCCGGCGATTTTCTGGCTGCTCTCGTGGCGTGGTTTCTGTTTTATCTGTACAGAAGCAATATTGAGGGGAAAACCATAGATTTACCTACACTGCTTAAGGACACCAGGTTGTGGCAAGGGCTGGTTTTGGTCCCCTTGTTCTGGTTGATCCTATATAGTATTTTTGACAAACACAGGGATATTTACCGGTTTTCCAGACTTGATACACTGCGTACTACTTTTTTTACGGTGTTTCTAGGTACGCTGATTCTGTTTTTTACCATATTGAGGGATGATCTGGCCCTCAGATTTACTTCATACTTTTCGCTGTTTGCTGTTCTTTTTTGTCTACAGCTGGTCATTACGTCACTCATTAGAATGATAATTTTGACGGCCGCTTCCAGAAGGCTTAAAAAGGGCAAGGTAAGCTACAATACCTTGATCATAGGTGGTGATAAAAATGCCGTAGACCTCTATGAAGAAATTATGACAAGGCCTTACAGTCTGGGGCATAAATTTGTAGGCTTTATCGACAGCAACGGTAAAAGCAGAAACCACTTGGAGAAGTTTCTGCCCAAGCTCGGCAAACTGCCTGATCTACACATGACGATGGAAAAATACGGCGTTGAAGAGGTAATCATCGCTGTAGAAACATCAGAACACAGCAAGATGAAAGCCATACTGGATGAGCTATTTGACTTTTCGGACCAGGTGCTCATAAAAGTGATTCCTGATACGTATGATATCATGGTTGGCACCGTAAAGATGAATCACATCTATGGGGCTGTTTTGATAGAAATAGATCAGGAACTGATGCCAAACTGGCAAAAGGTAGTAAAGAGACTCATGGACTATATCATTAGCATCACGGCCCTTTTGATACTTTCGCCTGTCATTCTCCTAAGCATAATCCGTGTAAAATTGGGTTCTATGGGCCCGGTCTTCTATCGGCAGGAACGCATAGGTATGAATGGCAAACCATTTGACATCATCAAGTTCAGGTCCATGTTTGTCGATGCAGAAAAAGACGGCCCACAATTGTCCAATGACCATGACAACCGGGTCACACCCTGGGGCAGGGTCATGCGTAAGTGGAGAATCGATGAGATTCCACAGTTTTTTAATGTCCTTAAAGGTGACATGTCCATAGTAGGTCCCAGACCCGAGCGAAGATTTTATATCGATCTTATCTCTAAGGAAGCTCCCCATTACAAACACCTGCTAAAGGTACGCCCCGGCATTACCTCCTGGGGCCAGGTAAAATACGGCTATGCTTCCAATGTGCCGCAGATGCTCCAACGACTTAAGTTTGATATCCTGTATATCGAAAACATGTCGCTTAGCCTGGATATCAAAATATTATTTTATACACTACTGGTATTGATCCAGGGCAAGGGCAAGTGATTTTTTTGGCTGCAGCCAATGAAACTTTACATCCCATAGTTTGCCGCTTACGACGAAATATCTTACATTTGCAATCCCAGCCGGAACCGGGCCGGGAGCCGAGCACTAATCTTAATCATTTTTAGAAAATGGAAGACCCCGGGGATGATCAATTATATTGGAAAACAAAATGGAGACCTGATCCAGCTCGGGAGTGCCGATGGTGCTAATTGGGTAAATGTTTACCCGCCTTTTGGCCATGGGGAACTGGATAATCTGGCCAAAGTACTCGAAGTTCCGCTCGATTTTATCACTGACTCTCTCGA
>JAKQGD010000278.1 GCA_029573365.1 Bacteroidota bacterium
TTATGGCTCAGGATATGGAGGTAATGCACTTCTGGGTAAAAAGTGCTTTGCCCTCAGGATAGCTTCTGTCATGGCCCATGAAGAAGGCTGGCTTGCAGAACACATGCTCATCATGGGAGTAGAGTCGCCTGATTTTCCCAAAACATATGTGGCAGCTTCCTTTCCAAGTGCCTGTGGCAAGACCAATTTTGCCATGCTTATCCCTCCCAAAGAAATGGATGGGTGGAAAATTTCGACCGTAGGAGATGACATAGCCTGGATACACAGAGACAGCAAGGGCAACCTTGTAGCCATCAATCCCGAAAGCGGCTATTTTGGGGTCGCTCCAGGCACCAACTATGCCACCAACCCTAATGCCATGGAAACCATCAAAGGAAACACCATCTTTACCAATGTGGCGATTACCTCTGATGGCGACGTATGGTGGGAAGGTATGACAAAGGAAGTACCCGAAAACCTGACTGACTGGCACGGAAATCCTTATGATATAAACAGCGGTAAGCCAGCAGCTCACCCTAACAGTCGTTTTACGGCTCCGGCGTACCAGAATCCTGCTGTGGATTCAGAGTGGGATAATCCGGCAGGCGTACGCATCAAAGCCTTTTTATTTGGGGGCAGACGAGCTACAGGTGTACCGCTGGTATATCAGTCCTTTAACTGGAACTTTGGTGTGTATACAGCCGCTACCATGGGCAGCGAAACCACAGCAGCAGCATTTGGGGCTCAGGGTGTGGTAAGGCGGGACCCTTTTGCTATGTTGCCTTTTATGGGTTACAACATAGGGGATTACATCAACCACTGGCTTCAGTTTGGTAGAAACCTGCCCAATTCGCCCAGGATATTTAATGTCAACTGGTTCAGAAAATTCGAAAACGGCAAATTTGTCTGGCCGGGCTTTGGTGAAAACATGAGGGTCTTAAAATGGATCATCGGAAGAGTATACGGCAGGGCTTCGGCAGTAGAGTGCCCCATAGGTTGGGTGCCCAGATACGACGACCTCGACTGGAACGGCCTGGATTTTTCACGCGAACACTTTGATATGATCATGTCAACCGACCGTGAATTCTGGAAGCAGGAACTTCTCTCCCACGAGCAGCTATTCTCCTCATTTTACAACAAGCTCCCAAAAGAATTCTTTTTTATGAGGGAGCTCTTACTTTCCGGTCTGTGGAGAAGTCCCGAACACTGGGGACTGCAGCCTGAACAACATTAATCCGGTAGCCCCAACACATAATTTTTACAAAGTAATGGCCGAAAGTCGCAAATTAAGCTGACTTTTGCGTCATAAATCAAGCAATACCTGCCCATGAGGATATTGGTAACCAATGATGACGGCATTGTGGCTCCCGGCATCAGAGCATTGGTAGAGGTAGCCCGCCAGTTTGGAGATGTGCTCGTAGTAGCTCCTGACTCACCACAGTCAGGCCAGGGACACGCCATCACTCTCAACCGGCCTTTAAAACTCAGAAAAGTTGACATCTTCGAAGGCATAGATGCATACGAATGTACAGGCACTCCGGTGGATTGCGTCAAGCTGGCCAAAAACATTCTGCTTAAAAACGAGTCTATAGACCTGTGCCTCTCAGGTATCAACCATGGTGCAAATGCATCTGTCAACATCATTTATTCGGGCACCATGTCTGCAGCCATGGAGGCAAGCATCGAGAAGATACCTTCCATAGGTTTTTCATTGCTTGACTATAGTTTTGACGCTGACTTCAGTGCTGCCAAAGTATATGCTGCAAGAATCATCAGAAGGATGCTGGACCAACCTATGAAGGAATGTAAATTGTTAAATGTCAATATTCCGGCCTGTCCGGCCAATGACATCAAGGGAATAAAGGTATGTAGGCAGGCAGATGGCACATGGGTGGAGGAGTTTCAGGTAGGGACAGATCCTCGTGGCGAAAAATATTACTGGCTCACAGGCAAGTTTATAACCTTCGAACCTCCTGAAAAGGATGACAATGACGTCGCAGCACTCAAACAAAACTATGTCACAGTAGTACCATCGGGCCATGACCTGACCTACTACCCGGAAATAGAAAATCTAAAACACCTGGAAACAATATCATAATGGAAAAAAATTCTGTCTTTACAGGCATTGTCGTCGGCATCATCATACCCGTACTCGGTTTTGTGATCGCAGAGACCCTATTTGACACACTGACATCGATGGGTGTTATGGAAGATGTGACGATGTCAACAGCCACAAAACGATTCAGGACGCTGGTACTTATAGGTATTTGTTTCAACCTGCTACCGTTACATTTTTTTAAATCCCGCGGCTGGGACCAATCGATGAGAGGAGTGGTCTTCCCTACCCTGGTTTATGCTGCCTCATGGGTCTGGAAATTTGGACTGCCGCTGCTCGGATTCTGAAAAAATGAAGTTTTATATCATCGCCGGCGAGGCATCCGGTGACCTGCATGGTTCCAACCTCGTCAATGCCATTAAGTCTATATCCAACAGCAATGTCGACATACGTGGCTGGGGCGGCGATTTGATGGCATCAGCAGGAGCCCATATTGTGAGACACTACCGCACTCTGGCATTTATGGGATTTGTGGAAGTCGTTAAAAACCTAAAAACCATATTCCGCAACTTTAAAGAATGTAAAAAAGACATTCTGGAATGGAATCCTGATGTGCTTATCCTCATCGATTATCCGGGATTTAACCTCAGAATAGCCAAATGGGCCAAAGAAAACGGTATCCCTGTCGTTTACTACATAACACCGCAGGTATGGGCCTGGCACAAAAGCAGGGTACATACATTGGGCAAATTTACAGACCTCCTCCTGGTCATCCTGCCTTTCGAAAAAGCATTTTTCAATCAATATGGCTATGAAGCCACTTATGTGGGCCATCCTTTGCTCGACGCCATAAGTACATTTGTTCCCGACAGTGACTTTGTCCAAGAATACAAAAATCAAAAAACAATAGCCCTCCTTCCGGGGAGTAGGAAACAGGAAATCTCAGCTATGCTCCCCATTATGCTCAAAGCCGTTGATGACATGGAGGAGACGACTGTGCTCATAGCCGGTGCTCCCTCGGCAGATCCGGAGTTATACCAAAAAATCATGTCGGAGGCTGGCATAAAAACAAAAACAAAACTAGTTTTTGGTCACACCTATGACATATTGTCTTTGGTAAGCATTGCCATCGTAAGCAGCGGAACAGCGACCCTCGAAACGGCTCTGTTTAATGTCCCCCAGGTAGTGTGTTACAAGGGCAATCCCGTTTCATACCATATAGCAAAAAAACTCGTCAATATCGGCTTCATCTCTCTTGTAAATCTCATCGCCGGCAAAAAAGTAGTGGAAGAACTAATACAATCTGGGGTTACCGTCGACAATATAAGGAAAGAACTGGCAAGGCTGGAATCAGCACGCTCAGAAATCATAAATGACTATTACGAGCTGCGTCACAGGCTGGGCGAACAGGG
>JAKQGD010000289.1 GCA_029573365.1 Bacteroidota bacterium
GGATACTTACGTTAAACATTTTTTTGTTATGCAGGTTTTCCATCTGGTATGTACCATACATCTTTCCCATTTCTGTCCGAAGGTTACAGCCACTTACATACTGGTAATTTTCACCGGGTTGTAATGTAGGCTGAACTCCTACCACACCTTCCCCTTCCACCTCACGGTGGCTGCCATTACTATCAAAAATATACCAATGACGACGATGGAGTTTTACGGGGAATGAATTATGATTCTCAAGAGTAATCCGGTAAGCAAACATAAATTCGGATTGCAGCGGGTTGCTGTAATCAGATTGGTAGAATGTTTCCACACTTACCTGTACGCCTTCAGAGATCATACTGGTCATATGGTAAAAATAACTAAAAACAGCCACGATTCAAATCTTGCCCATATTTAGCCGGTAAATACCCCATCAGAGCTTAATTTTGCGCCTGATTCAAATAAATCAGATATGAAAATAGCTGTAGCAAAAGGCGATGGAATAGGTCCGGAAATCATGGATGCAGTACTTAAAATATTCAAAGCCAATAATGTACCCCTCGAATATGACTTTGTAGATATGGGTAAGTGGGTGTTTGACAAAGGTTTTAATAATGGAATGACCCCGGAAGCAAAGCAAACAATTGAGGCACTTGGTCTTCTTTTCAAAGGACCGATGGAAACACCCAAAGGGAAAGGGGTGAAAAGCATAAATGTAACTGCCCGTAAAACCTGGAACACTTTTGCCAATAAAAGGGATTTCAGAACACTGCATGGAGTTGACACAGTATTCAGTAAAGCAGGAATTCCGATCGACATTACTGTCGTCAGAGAAAATATTGAAGACACCTACGGCGGAATTGAACATATGCTCACACATGATGTGGCTCTTAGTCGGCGTTTTATTACCCGTCCCGGCAGTATGCAGGTTATTCGTTATGCCTTCGAAATGGCCAGGCAAAAAAAAGCCAGGAGGATCACTTGTGTACACAAAGCGAACATCATGAAAATAACAGATGGTTTGTTCCTTGAGTGCTTCCAGGAAGTAGCCAAAGAATTTCCAGACCTGAAAGCAGATGACATTATTGTAGATGATCTCTGTATGAAGCTGGTTACAAGACCCGATACATTTGATGTATTGGTACTCACAAACCTGCAAGGTGATATTGTCTCTGATCTTTGTGCCGGTCTTGTTGGTGGTCTGGGCTTTGCCCCTTCTGC
>JAKQGD010000291.1 GCA_029573365.1 Bacteroidota bacterium
TATTTTTCCTCCCAGAGATGTGTATTTTTTAGGGTTTTTGAGGAAGTCTACCACTTCCATCACCTCTACCTTGGCTTCGTTGAGGCCTGCTACATCTGCAAAAGTTACACTTACCTTGGTGTTCTGATCAAAGAGAGTAGCCTTGGACTTTCCTATGTTGAATATCTGGCCGCCGGGACCACCGGCACCGCCACTCACCCGCCTCATGATAAACAACCACAAAGCCAGAAGCAGGGCAAAAGGAAGAAGCCATGTGATAATCTGCCCGACATAGTTGGTTTCGGTCTTCATCGTATATCTCACCGGAAAACCTGCCGTCTTGAGATCTTCAAGCTTTTTTTCAAAATTGCCTACATCACCGATGGTAAATCTGAAATGTGGGTTGTACCCGTACAGCTTGCTTTCCTTTAATTTAGGATACTTTGCATCTATAACCTCTTTTCTGAGGTACACATTTACAAGCTCCTTGTTAATAATATCAATCTTTTCTACCTCACCTGCTTTTACCTTTTCTTCAAAGGACAGTAGGTCGATGGTTTCAATCGCCGAGTTGTAATTGATAAACATATTTACAGCGAGCAGACCGAGAAGAATGAGTCCATAAATCCAATAAGAATTGATGTTAAATTTATTGGGACTCATCTTTGGCTCCCTGTTATCAGAATCCTTGTTATTTTCCATTTATTGTTTATGTCGTAAAACTTGAATTAAGTAAACACTATTTGCACCATTGTGGTTGCATAGGCTACACATTTTCGTATTGTGTCATTTTGGCGTCACCCCAAAGCTCCTCTATGTCATAAAAAGCCCGGGTCTCAGGATAGAAAACATGCACCACTGTGTCAAAATAGTCTACCAGAATCCATCTGGAACCTTCTATTCCTTCAACATGGTTTGGCGTCACACCCATCTTTTCCTTAAGCTTCCTGCCTATGTTTTCGGATATGGCTTTAACCTGTGTCGAAGAGTCACCTTCGCAGATGATAAAATACCTAGCGGGAGCTTCGTCAAGGGAAGTAAGATCCAGTTTGATGATGTTTTTGCCTTTAATATCCTGAATGGCATCTACGATCAAGAGGTTTAGGTCGTCATTTGCCCTGGTGGCGGTTGCGGATATTTTGTTTTTCAATATGCGATTTTTGATTAATATTACACCGCAAAGATACAAATCTATTTTCTTATGAATGTCCCGGAATCTGTGTTTACAGGAAAAAACAGAATCCACTTCAGTCAGCTGGAATCTACAAATGTCTATGCTCTGGATCTTGTATCAAAAACCAAACCACCTGAAGGAAGTTGTATCGTAGCTGACTATCAGACAGGAGGTATAGGACAATTTGGCAGAAAATGGCACAGCCGGCCCTGCGAAAACCTCCTTGTCTCCTTTGTTTTTTACCCTTCATTCCTGACATTACATAATCAGTTTATGCTTAATATCGTAGCTGCTCTTGCAGTACGACAGCTGGCAGGAGACTATGTTGCCGACATCTCTATAAAATGGCCCAATGACATTTACTGCGACCATCGCAAGCTGGCAGGCATTCTCATACAGAACCTCATACGCGGTGACAGATTTACAGCCACGGTCATAGGCATCGGCCTAACCTCAATCAAATGGAGTTTGACCCCGACCTACCCAACCCTGTTTCCCTCCGGTCAGTGACAGCCATGACCTTTGAAAGAGATAAGATTCTGGATCAACTCTCATACTATCTCGAAAATTACTGGCTGATGCTCAAAAAAGGCAACCACTCAGGTCTGATGGAAACCTACAATGAAGCACTTTACCTCAAGGGTATTTGGTCCGAATTTGAACTGGAAAATACCGGACTTGTCAGGGCAAAAATTATAGGTATCGACGACGAAGGTAAACTGCAACTTCAAACAACTGATGGCAGTGTCCGTATATGCAACATGGGGGAGGCCAGGTATACCCTGCAGGTTTAATCTCTTAGATTTCCTGCATTTTTATTTTGTGGTATACTGATTTTTACCCATCATTTTGATTTTGAATGTCTCAGGTTCACGAAATTCCAGGTCCCAATAATCGCCATCCGTTTTGTATATCCTTATTTTGTATGTGATATATTGGGTTATCAGATCGTAAGCTTCTCCATTCAGGAACAATTGTCTGCGTGACGAAACCTTATCCAGAATTTCAGAATTGACCTTGGTATCTGTATCAGACCTTGTTGTTGTTTCAGTACTTACATCCGTTTCCACCTTTTTTTGATCATCTCTCAAGGAAGTGTTTCCTGTGGTGGTTTTTGTATTTGTAGTTTTTACGTCTGTTTTGGTCGTAGTCGTAGCGGTGATGGTATTGTTTTGCTCTTTGTAACTGATGTTTTTTACCATGGTAAACGGTACGGCTAAAGCCGGTCTTCCCGAAGCTAACAAATATGCAGTATCCTGGTAATCGTGGCGTGTAGAAGGAAAATTGGAAACAACTTCTATTTTCATCTCACCTGTGACATTGATTTCCTTGATAAATTTCATTTCAAATAACCTGTATTCTCTGTCAATGGTTGAATTTTTTGGTGCATTGTGGTTCCATAACAATATACGATTGCCTTTGATTTGGTCATTAATGTATCTGATACCCTTTGTTCTAGGTGTACCGCATGACACAATTACAAAAGCCATGGTAAGGCAGAGAGCTGTTTGTATATGTATTTTCATAACTTTGATTATTGATTTTATATAATACAAAGTTAATCTGTAATGATACTGTCGGCTTCATTTTATCTGTTAAAATTATCGTAATTTTAGGAATAGCCTGTCAGGTATACAATTTACATATATTTTGATTATCAGCCGATTAAACTATTAGCATAGATTGATTTTGAATAATAGGAGAAAAATTTCAGAATTTTATTTGGCTTCTATGTTGACAAGATATACAAACTGGCATATATTTGCATTTGAAAGTGCAGACTTTTTTTAGTTTGATTTTATACCGATGAGGCGAGAGACAAGGCTCAGTGACCCTCAGGCAACCTGTGAAAGCAAGGTGCCAAATCCTTCCCGATATTGGGGCATATAAATTAAAGAGCTTTTAAAATGAATTTTTCATTTAATTTTTCCTCAGGGGCGAGTGCACCCATCCAAGCATTATCGTTGCCAGCCATGGCACACACCTGCAGTTTATACTGTTGTTGTTGCTGTTGTCTTACCGCATAAGCACAACACCTCTTTTTAGTTTCTTTTTTTAAGTCCGGATTCTAATCAAGTGTGGTGCAATGCCTGCTTTAACAGGTTTGTACTTTGCATAATCTATATTTTTTCACTAAAAGATTCATTTACCATGTCAAACAACAATTTCAAATTTGAGACCCTTCAGCTTCATGCCGGGCAGCATCCGGACCCTACTACCGGTTCACGGGCCGTCCCCATCTATCAAACCACCTCCTTTGTTTTTAAAAACGCAGAACACGGAGCCAATCTTTTTGCACTAAAGGAGTTTGGAAACATCTACACCCGCATCATGAATCCCACGACTGATGTCTTTGAGCAAAGGATTGCTGCACTGGAGGGCGGTGTGGCGGCAGTAGCTACCTCGTCAGGGCAGGCAGCACAGTTTCTGGCTCTGAACAACATCCTGCAAGCCGGCGAAAATTTTGTCAGCACTTCTTTTCTATACGGAGGTACCTACAATCAATTTAAGGTAGCGTTCAAGAGGCTTGGCATAGAAGTAAGGTTTGCTGACGGCGATGAACCCTCAAAATTTGAAACACTAATAGACGACAAAACCAAGGCCATTTATCTTGAAACTATAGGTAATCCGAGATTTAACATTCCTGATTTTGAAGCGGTGGCAGCTTTGGCAAAAAAATATGATATTCCGCTCATCGTTGACAATACATTTGGTGCTGCCGGTTATCTTTTCAGTCCTCTGAAACATGGAGCCAACGTGGTTACAGCCTCAGCTACAAAGTGGATAGGTGGGCACGGCACCAGCATCGGCGGAGTGATCGTGGATGGAGGCAGTTACAACTGGGGCAATGGAAAGTTTCCTCAATTTTCTGAGCCATCAGAAGGTTATCATGGCCTCGTTTTTTCGGATGTTTTTGGAGTCAATAATCCACTGGGTTTACCCAATATAGCCTATGCTATTCGAATCAGGGTTGAGGGATTGAGAGATTTTGGACCTGCTCTAAGTCCTTTCAACTCCTTCCAGCTGCTGCAAGGCATTGAAACCCTTTCTCTCAGAGTCAGCCGGACAGTAGAGAATGCTTTCGAACTGGCACACTGGCTAAGCCTACACCCGCAGGTGGAAAATGTCAATTATCCTGGCCTGGAATCCAGTCCGTATCACAAACTGGCAAAAAAATACCTGAAAAACGGATTTGGCGGCGTACTTAGTTTTAACATCAGGGGTACAAAAGAAGATGCCGCAACATTTATCGATAACCTTAAGCTCATCAGTCATTTGGCAAATGTGGGAGATGCCAAAACGCTCATCATTCAGCCTGCCGCCACCACACACCAGCAACTGACAGAAAAAGAACAAATTTCTGCAGGTGTAGAACCCAATCTGCTGCGTGTTTCTGTGGGCATCGAACACATCGACGACATCAAAAATGACCTCTCTAACGGTTTCAGGGCGGTAAGGCAAAAACAGATAAATGAAGGCAATTATTCAGAAAAACAGGAGGCAACTGCCGTCAGGTAATTACATTTAATATCTTTGAATGTTCTTTCCACCTAAAATGACTTAATTAAATGACAAGTAAGTCAAATGATGCCCTTAAGGAAACAGTGCAGTATGGCGAAGGCGTCAAATATT
>JAKQGD010000300.1 GCA_029573365.1 Bacteroidota bacterium
CATATCCGATTTAAATATCCTGACATCGTGCAGTCCACCGAAGAAATCAAAAGTGTCCATAATGCCGGTAAAAACCGTATCTGCCTTTACATCAGGTATGATGTCCTGCAGCACGGCCACAGAATCTCTGGCTTCTCTATCCGGTGATGATGTGTCAGGCTTGTCTTTTTTGGCTTTTCTGGAGGCACGGGCATCAGGCAGAATGATTCTCTCCCTGACCGACCTAAATGACCTGAGTGTATCAGCTCTCATGAAAAGGCTGTCACTGTCTACCTCGGAGATAAACAGGGGCCGGCCTTTGTCATTGTAGGCCTTCATAAAATTGTCCTGCCCCCTGTACATCACGTGGTCAGCCATGATGGTGGTACGTGCTGACGTATCCTGCCATACTACGTTTCCGTCTGCCTTACCATTTTTGGCGGATTTGCTGTAGTCAAGATTGTCAGCTTCGATGATGGAGGGTGGGTCGCTGACGCGTGAACGGCCCTTGACCAGAAATTTTTCGGATTTTTTATCATAATATACATCATCACCTGTCACCTCGCTGCTTTCGCCTTTATACCAGGCCTGGTGTTTGAGGGTGTATACTTCATTTTTCTGATCGTAGGTGATTATTCTTGCGGTGGCAGTATCCTTTTCGGAAACATAAGAGCTTTTACCCGCACTTTTGAGTACCACCAATTCTGTCTTGCCATTGTAGCTGATGGTGTCAGCTGATGCCCGGGTCTTGTCTTCGGAATACTGGGCTTCGCCGATAAAATCACCCATTTTATCATCCAGGTCAAACCACCCTCCAAGACTGTAAATGTCAGCACTGTCACGGTGGATAAGTACAGGTGCCAGAAACTTTACCTCCTGAGTCACTGTGTGGTATGATAGAGAATCGGATACCATGTCGAAGTCTTCGCCGTCAACCTTGACATTTTCGTAAAACCAGGCTGTTTTTTCGTTTAGCCTGTATGTACCCCGTTTGCTTATCAGGGTTGATTTGCCGTCAACAAGCCTTGCATTGCGTGTGTAGTAGCCCGTCTTGTTTTTAAGGTCATAACGCAAAAAGGTAGTGTACAACTTTCTGGACGGACCGTTTTCCAGGATGATATTGCCATAAATGTATGCTACAAGCGAATCCCCGTTATACCTCGCACTGTCAGCAAAAATGCGTATCGTGTCGTTTTGCAGCAAGACTACATTGTGGTACATCTTTAGCAGCGGACCTGAAAGTATGGCGGTATCACAATACATAAATGCATTGGAATGAAACAGTTTGACATCACCATTGAGATACTGGATGGGAGGCTCGGTGGTGGCGTCAATCACCTGATTGTTTTCACTGTGAATGGTGATTTTTTTTGCCGGGTTATTCTGTCCAAAGGAATACCCAGCCGCAAACACAGCACAAAGCAGCACAAAAAGCCGAAGACACCTAAAAAAATTTTCTTTACGAAATATCAAATCACATGATTTCCACCTACCATAACGCAAAGAGCTTACATCTTGTTACTCTATATCAAATAAGGAGGCAAAGATAAGCCGTAGCTATCAGCACAAACCATAATTCAAGTTAGTTTTTCGATTGTTTCATTGGCCAGTTTATCTCCGAGGTGCGACCCTATCGCCACTCCCATGCCGCCCATACGCACACCTGCCAGGATGTAGTCATCTATCCACTGTATAATGGGATATTTGCTTTCTCCTATACCCAAAATGCCACTCCACCAGTGTTCGATCAGCGATGAGGCTCCGGGATGGATAATCTCCAGCATATTTGTAAGAAACTCTCTGATGCCGGTAGTGTTGCCAAACTTATCGGTTGATTCTTCTTCCGGAAACAGGTTACGCCCCCCGCCCAGGAGTATTCTGCCTTCGTAATTACGAAAATATACATAACCTTTGTCCAGGTGATAGCCCGATTTTAATCTGTTGCCGGGGATGGGAGCTGTCATCAACACCTGGTTTCTGGCAGGCCTTACATCGAGGTGAGGCAAGAGTTGTGCCGCAAATCCATTGGTGCAAACCACCAGCAAGTCATAGGGTATGCAGATATCTTCGTCACATTCCAAAAGCCGGTTTTCGGAGTCAATCCTGGTGACATTGACACCGCGTATGATGTGGGCACCTTTATCTGCAGCTTTGGAAATAAGGCAGTTCATCATGGACACGGGGTTGAGGGTGCCTTCATGCCTGTTATAAATCAAACGGTCAGAAAATCCTTTCAAATCTTCGTTATGAAGGCTCGAATACGTTGTCTCAAGGCCAGTAGCGTCTTTTATTAGCTTATTGCAATATTCCAGGCTGCTGAGACACTTATCCTGTAGCTCTTTATCCCGGGGCCGAAAGAGTTCAGTACCGCCACAGCTACTGTACTCCAGAGAGTTTACCCCTACCCTGTTTTTGAGTTTTTGCAATCCTTGCCATCTCATACTGACGATTTCCAGACAGGCATCCTCTCCCATGTGGCTGACATCATCGAGGAGCTCTGATACCGATCCAAAACATGAAAATCCGGCATTTTTAGTACTCGCACCATACGGCCAGCTACCCCTCTCTATAATTTTGACGGTGGTACCGGGCCTTGCTTCGAGGATAGAGATTGCCGTACTTATACCTACGATGCCTGAGCCCAGGATGATCACCTCTGCGGGTGCCTGGATATATTTTTTTTCCCAAAAACTATAATTCATTATCTTGCACCGGTTCAATTTTTTTTAAAACAAGGGCCATTTTCTGATTGTTAATGGTCGTACATGATTGACAAAAGTAAAACATTAAAACCAGAATGATACAGAGAATCCAGAGCTTATTCCTCCTTTTGTGCAGTGCCTCATTTTTTGGGCTATTCGGCTTGCCGTTTGCGACAAGCAGCGTCTCCATGCCTGACATTTTTTCTGACATGGTGTACAATATCAGTGACAATGCCATCCTTCTGGGACTCTGCGTCCTGGGTGGACTCGTCAGCCTGGGGGCCATATTTTTATACAACAACCGTGAACTTCAGATAAAGATCAGCTATGTTGCCACGGTTCTGGCCATCTTATTGCCGCTGACGGCCTTTTTGCTGGTATATAACGAAGGTACCGGCGGAGCCAATGCCGACAAAATCGACGATGCACCCGGCCTCTATCTGCCCCTTGTGGGAATCATTTTTTCTGTACTTGCCGCAAGGTTTATTCGTAAGGATGAAAACACCGTGAGGTCCATGGACAGACTGCGGTGATGTCAGGCTGACCGCCTTTTTTTGAAAAAATAATATACTGGTACACCTGCCGCCAATATAAGCACCCCAGCCAAAGATTCTGTCCTGAGGCTTAAAAAAGTGTTTATTACAAAAGAGATTGTGACAGCTAGGTATACAAGTGGAATGACAGGATAGGACTTGAGTCTGTAGCCTTTGTTTTCGAGGTTTCTACGCCTGTAAACAAAGATAGTGGCAGTGGCGAGAGCCATAAAGACTATATCCATAAACGTCACAAAAGTGATGAGCTTGCTAAAAGAACCCCACATCAGGATAAGGACGGTGGCCCACACTGCCTGAAAAAGCATGGCTTTGTAGGGTGTCCTGAATCTCCTGCTCACATCAGACAGAAATCCAAAAAAGATGCCATCACGGGCCATGGCATAATAAATCCTGGGGGCTGTCATGGTATAAATGCCTATCGTACCAAATATAGAAATGGCAATCATAACAGCCACCATCCTGCCGCCCCAGTTAAACACATGTCCCATGGCATCTCCGGCCACCCTTTGGCTGGCAGCCATCTCAGGAAGGCTGAGCAATGACATGCAGGCCAGAATAACCAGCAGGTATACCAGAGTTACGGTCAGCGTACCATAAAGCATGGCCCTCGGCACTGTACGTTCGGGTTCTATGGCTTCGCCAGCGATATAAGTGGCATGGTGCCAGCCGCCCATCGACCAAAACACTCCTACAAAGGTAAGTAGAATGGCGGAGCCTACATTTTGTGGTATTTGGGTAAGCGGATTGAGGGCAAATGAAGGGTATGACCCCGGCAGGAAGTGCAGGCCTATCACTATGATCACCAGTATGGCTACCAGCTTGAGTCCTGTAAAAAGGCCTGCCAGACCCTGACTGATGTTGACGCCAAAAATATTGACTATAGTAAGTCCCCAAATTACTGACAAGGCCACTATCTGCTTGTTACCTTGTGATATGTAGGTAAAAAAACTGATGTAATCCGAAAGTCCCATACCCAGAGCCGCCAGTGCCCCGGTATTGACGATAAGCAGAATAATCCACCCGTATAAAAACCCCGTCAGTCCGCCATAAGCATTTTTTAGATAGAGGTAAACTCCTCCCTCCCTGGGAAACAGCGAACCAAGCTCAGAAAAAG
>JAKQGD010000358.1 GCA_029573365.1 Bacteroidota bacterium
GAGAAAAACAAGGAAACAGGAGGCATTGAAATTTCCGTAGGCAATACGGGTGCGGGCAATTATTCATATCAGTGGCTCGGGCTGACAGACCTGGACAACAAAGCCGAAAACCTTGCAAGCGGATTTTACAACGTGACCGTCACTGACGCCAATGGCTGTGAGCTCAGGCTAACCAACATCGAAGTCAAGGATTGTACTATATCCGGCCCTTGTTATGAAGTGACAACTGTCATTACGCCCAATGGGGACAATTTTAACGACCTCTTCCTTATCAACTGCGTACTCGACAATCCTTCTGACCTGTCCGTTTTTGACCGGTGGGGACGTCTCGTCTATTCTCAGAATAACTATGACAATACCTGGCAGGGTATAGACAATTCAGGCAAGGACCTGAGAGAAGGAGGTTATATCTGGGTACTTACGGTCAATTTTGGACAAGGTAGAAAAGAGGTATACAAAGGTACAGTCACTGTTCTCAGAGGTTTGTAATTGGGAGCCTATCATTCACACGATAAACAGAATTTGAAAATGAAAACAAAAAATATAATACTCACAATCCTGGCTTTAGTGGTCACTTTAATGGGGCTGGAAGCACAGGTAAGATATTTTGACGAAAGGTATATCAGCACACAGGCCCAGCTCAACCCTCAGCTGGTAAATCCGGGTGCGGTAGGTCATGCCCTCAACCATCAGCTTATGGTCAATTACCGCAATAAGTGGTCAGGCATCGACGGTGCCCCCAGGACCCTGACACTTTCTTACAACGGTGCTGTGGGCAACAGACTGGGTTTGGGTGTCAATGTTGTGAGCGACAAATTCGGTGAGCTTGAGACCACAAAAGGTGAGCTTGGTGTAAGTTATACCGTCGTATCAGACAACAACCAGGTGGGTTTCGGTATTTCTGGTGCTTACATCAAACATGCCCTCGGCGGCTACGGCAATGCTGACCCCAATGACCCTGTCATCAGTCAGGCACTCAGCGGTGCGGAGTACTTTGACGCTTCATTTGGAGTGTATGGTATCTACCTCAAAAAGCTGTACTATGGCCTCTCCCTGCCTTCTCTGGTGAGCTCCAGGATTAGTGACATAGACAATACAGGTCAGGACAGAGAGGTGGGATTCCTTCTCCAGTTGGCTTATAAACTGGACATACAGGAGGACATCACCATGACGCCGGGCATCATTATGAAAAAGCTTAACAATGTGCCTACCCACATCGACCTGAATCTCAATTTCGGGTTTTTACAGGATAAACTCATCGGAGGTGTAGCCTATACGGTAGGTGCGGACAAAAGATTGGGTTTTCTCATCGGTACAAAAATCGAAAAGCTCAATTTTTTCTATTCGTACAATACCTCTTCAAACCTGATCCAGGATTACAACAATGGCTCACATGAGCTGACCCTGGGATTCAATTTTGGAGGAAATAAAACAAAATCGTAATCACAGCCTTTTAAAAATAATTGATCCATGGGTGTCTGACAAAACGGGCACCCATTTTTGTTTAATTTTGAGCCAAACTTATTCTGAAGCCTGTAAAACCACAAGAAAAATTGAGGATCAACGCACACGGACACTTGTTGCCATACCCGAGCCAGATTCCTGCTTTTATGCGGGAAAGGGCCATTTTCTGGGTAGAGGATGACTTGTCATGTATGTGCCAGGGTACATGGCGACGACCTGTGACAGACCCCAGCTTTTTCCTGGATAAAAAACTGGAATGGATGGATGCCAACCACATAGATCGTGAGGTGCTGCTCAATCTTTCCCAGCTTTATTGCAACGGTTACAATCGGCAGGACGCCTGTGATGTGGTGAGGTTTCAAAATGATTACAATGCAGGCATAGCCCATGAGCACCCTGATAAATTTATTTCGGGTTTTGTAGTGCAGCCTCTTTTTTTAGATGATGCCCTGATGGAGATAGAAAGGTGCGTAAAGGAATATAACATGCCTCTGCTGTGCCTCCCGACACATTACCTTGATGCAGATGGAAACTGGACAGTCATTTTTGACCCTGCAGTGAGCCCATTATTCGAACTGGCAAATGACTACAGACTGGCGGTAGAAATACACCCATACAATGCTGAGGAGATGATAGGTCTGAACGACAAATACTGGCGTTTCCATCTGATTTGGATGTGTGCACAGACGGCCGATGCCTGGCATTTTTATTCGCTGGAAAACATAGGGTTAAAGTACTCTCAAATGAGGACTTGTTTTGCCCATGGCAATCAGTTCGGTTTTGCAGGCCATGGCCGTCGCAAGCAGGGGTTTGCCGGGAGACCTGACCTTTTCCGCGGAGCAGCCTCGCCTGATGCTTCTCTGGCTGAGGCCAATTATTTTGTCGACTCCATCGTACATGATCCGCTTACATTCGAAATGATAGTAAAAAGGATAGGAACCGGCCATATACTCGCCGGGGTCGATGACCCTTATCCACTGGGCGAAATGGATACCGTTCCTGGTTCGTACCCGGGCAAGGTGATAGATGATGCCCTGGCAGCAGGTGTAATTACAGAGAGTGAAAAAGAACATATGTGGCACGACAATGTTTTGAAATGGCTTTATCCTGATATTTGACTATTTTTGCCTCAATACAAATCCGGTAGAATTGGAAAAATTATTGGAATATGCCCGGCTTCAGGATGTCAATGACCCTTTGCGGGAATACAGACAAAAGTTTTGTATTCCCCCTGCTCAGGAAGGACACCCGGCCATCTATCTCTGCGGCAATAGTCTGGGGCTGATGCCGGTTTCCGTACCTCAATATGTAAACCAGGAGCTTGAAGACTGGAAAAACCTGGGTGTCGAAGGGCATTTTCATGCCAAAAACCCGTGGATGCCATACCACGAATTTCTAGCCAAAAATATGGCCGAAGTTGTAGGGGCCCTGCCTTCTGAAGTTGTGGTCATGAACAGTCTTACCGTCAATCTGCACCTTATGATGGTCAGCTTTTACCGGCCCACGCCCCACAGGTACAAAATACTTTTTGATTACTCCCCGTTTCCGTCTGACAGATATGCCATCCGGAGTCAGGTCGGATACCACGGCTTTGACCCGGCAAATGCCATGCTGGAACTTACACCAGGTCTGGGCACCGAACTGATAGACATCAGCCAAATAGAAAAAATCCTCGAAGAACAAGGCGACCAAATAGCTTTGGTGCTGATCGGCGGGGTCAACTACTACACCGGACAGGCCTACGATATAAAATCGATAACAAAAATGGCCCATGACAAGGGTTGTCTTGTGGGCTTTGACCTGGCACATGCGGCAGGAAATCTAAAGCTCCATCTGCATGACGACGGCCC
>JAKQGD010000374.1 GCA_029573365.1 Bacteroidota bacterium
TATATTGGCGGATTTTTTGACCGATGCCCAGGTTTTTTTCTGTAAGCAATCCCAGCAATGCATCCAGGGCAGCTTTCTGCCTGGCTTTTTCCAGGGGTGCCAGCGTTTTTATATTCCCGTATCCTTTTACGGCATAGGTAAAGTCCACTCCTCCGATAATCTTGCTTACTGCTTCTGCCTGATATCTGTGCATGTAATAAAGCGGTACTAATATTTTTTCGAGTTCTGAAAGTGGAGTTCCCTGAGGGATGGAATTGGGTCCAAACCGTTCGATGGCGTGGTTTCTAAGTATGATGATTCGTTGCAGTTCCGCCACAGGATCCGAACCGTTGTCCCACAGGTGATTGACCGGTGATGCACTGCCCGTACCTCTGGCATCCTGATCTGTCAGAAACCTAAGGCCCTTGCTTTCATTTTCCATCAAAATGGCTTTTAATCCGGCCATTTCCTCAGCTGCCGATCCGAAAGTGACATAGCCATACTTGATGGCCTGCTTATCCCATTCTCCGATACCTGCGGCATATGCCTTGCTTATATCGATGGTGCCCTCATCGTTCAGTGCCACATATGGATGGGGATAGTCCATGACAGAGGCTCTGTTGTTGGTGCTGGCAGCAAAATTGTGTGTCAGTCCTAAGGTATGGCCTATTTCATGGGCTGACAGTTGCCTGAGTCTAGCCAGAGAGAGGTCCATCATAGGCTGGTGGTTTTGGTCGTTTTGGCCGTAAGGAGAAAGTAAGCCCTGTGCTATCATAAAATCCTGTCTTACCCTGAGCGAACCCAGCGAAACATGGCCTTTGATGATTTCTCCTGTTCTTGGATCATTGATATTACTTCCGTATGACCAGCCACGGGTGGAGCGGTGTACCCACTGTATCATATTGTATCTGACATCCAGAGGATGGGCTCCTGCAGGCAGGTCCCTGACATCAAATGCATTGCTGAATCCCGCTGCTTCAAACGCTTGAGCCCACCACCTGCCACCTTCGATGAGGGCGGATCGTACGGGCTCCGGACAACCGGGATCGATGTAATATATTATCGGCTCGGTGGGGTCGCTGACAGCTTTGGAGGGGTCTTTTTTCTCCAGTCTGTGCCTGTATATGTATCTTTTTTCAATGGGTGAATATACAGGTGTGGCATAATCAAAAAAGCTTGTGTAAAAATAACCTGCTCCTGCATGAAACTCCCTGGGCGTATATTTGTCGTCAGGCAACTCAATAAATGAAACATGCTGTCGGTAGGTGACGCTCTCGGGAGAAGGTGTGACATCCCTGATCAGCCTTCCTGCAGGCTCCCCTGTAAAGGTGAGTATAGACTCCAGTTCTGTGTTTTTGGGAAAAGTGTGTGTATTTTCAAAATACAGAGCACATCGTGATTTGTCAAGCTTGTATATGCCCTGCTTCATCTCTTTAAGTTGATTTACCACAAGGTTGAGGTCTTCGTACATCAACGGGGCGATATCTATAACATAGGCTGTACCGTCGGGTTTTTCTATTTTGAAGCCAAATATCACAGATACGGCAAAGGCTTCCTGCACAGCACGTACTTCCATAGTATTTCTTGACCTGGCCCTGTAGGAGGTGTTTTGCTGTACGAGAAGGATTCTGTCCCCATGTTTTTCAAACCTCACTACTTTGATGTCTCCTATTTTACCCCGGTCCATGCCCAGGTCATTGGAACCGATGCCTGTGCCGTAACCATTGACCATGAGAAAGTCCTGATTAAGGTTTTTAACGGTCATCAATAGTTTGCCGGTGCTTTCTTCATACGTCATGTCAAAAAATCCTTTATAGTTTTGGGCTGACATGCTGCCGTTACCGGCCAGGAAGCAAACGATAAGTATCGGCAAAATCAGGGGTTTAATAGACATGGAACGTAAAATTATGGTTATAAAAAAAAACATCTGCCTCCACGTACCAAACGTTAAAGACAGATATTTATAAAGTTAGAACAAGCCATAGGAGTGCTGCCCGGAAATCCGTACTGCGTCCATATTCTTTGCGAAAGAACTGAAAGACTGTAAGGTCTGTGTTTCTGTCAAAGAAGCCTGAATACCAGCCATACCAAAAGTATGGCAATCAGTGTCACAACAATGGCAACTTTGAAAAACTGCTTTTCCTCCTTTTGGTCCTGAACCGTCAACTTCTCTTTTTTCGGAGATGGCTTTACCTTGTATTTAGACATTTCTTATGTTATTTATCAGACACTAAGGTAAATATTACCCCCAAACTGCAAAAACAAAAACAATAAAATTTTATCAGCAGGCTCAAAATCATCTTAAAAACCAGCAGTAAATCAAAGTGTTATCTTCCATCCTCGTACCCGAAATATCGAAGCATCTTTTCGTCGTTTCGCCAGTTTTCTTTGATTTTAACATTGAGATCAAGAAATACATGCTGCCCGAAAAATTCCTCCAGTCTCTGTCGGGAACTTATCCCCAGTTTTTTGATTGCCTCTCCGGCTTTACCTATGATAATGGGCTTTTGTGATTTTCGGTCCACATAAATATCGGCATAGATCATGAGGATGGGTTGATCTTTCTTGGTTTCTTCCTTAAATCTGTGTACAACGACTTCACAGGAGTAAGGCACTTCCTGTTTGTATTGTTGCAAAATTTTTTCTCTGATAATTTCCGCTGCAAAAAAGCGTTCCGGACGGTCACTAATCTCATCTTTTGGATAATAGGCAGGACCTTCAGGAAGAAGTTGGAGGATGGCGGCCAGGAGATCAGAGGTGTTGGTCTTCTTTTCGGCAGAAATCATAAAACACTGATCAAAATTTATAAGAGACATCCATTTTTCACGTATACTGTCTGCTTTACTTTCAGTATCGAGGTCTGTTTTGTTGATAATCAATAATTTTGGAACTTCGGTTTCTGCCAATGGTTTAAGTATTTTTTCATCTCCATTATATTGCTCAAAGATGTCGGTGACAAAAAGCAGGATATCAGCATCTTCAAAAGACGAATAGGCAAATTTATTCATCGAGTTTTGCATGCCGTAATGTGGCGTTTCTATTACCCCCGGTGTATCAGAAAAGACAATCTGAAAGTCATCGTCGCTGAGCAGCCCCAGGATCCTGTGTCGGGTAGTCTGCGGTTTGCTGGTGATTATCGACATCTTTTCGCCGGTTAGGGCATTCATGAGTGTGGATTTTCCTACATTGGGGTTACCTATAATGTTGACAAACCCTGATTTATGTGCATTCATAGCAGTTGCTTTTGCTTTGTGAACAATTTGTTTTCTACCGCCTCTATGACAAACTCCGGTTTCTGGGCACGCCAGTTGAGATCATTGACCTCGGGGCCAAAATGGATGTAATGGTGCAGTCTGTATTTTGACATTTCCTTATGCACATGCTCAAAAGTG
>JAKQGD010000380.1 GCA_029573365.1 Bacteroidota bacterium
AATATTGCAATAAATTATATATACACAGACCTAAAAAAAACGGTCTGTATGCCAGCATATCTCAAGAGGGAAATATACAGTTGTAAATCAGCTAAGTGTGGCCGGTGTTTTGACTGTAACCTTGAAAAGTTTGTTGTAATACTCTGCTGCCATCCTGTCTGAATCAAACTGAGGTGCCACGTCCTTCATCGCATTTTTTACAATGCCTGCCCACTTGGTGGGCTTTCTGTAATACGTGGGCAGGATCTCATTTTCGAGCACGTCATAGAGCCTTTCGCACTCTTCCAGGTCCTGGTCTGCTACGCTGAGCTTTCTGTCTGCAGGCTGGATAAGGAAGCAGTTTTTGCCGTGTTTTGCAAACTCCGGAATCCATCCGTCGGGAATTGAGAAATTGACCGAACCATTCATAGCTGCAGTCATACCGCTGGTACCACTGGCTTCTCTGTATAGCCGCGGATTGTTGAGCCATACATCGGAACCACGCTTAAGGGTCGCTGACAGTGCCAGTTCATAGCCGGTGAGGATGGTGACATTTTTATGCGGTAACGTCTTCCAGAATATGTTATTGAATATGTCGATGGCGTGGTAGTCTTCAGGATATGGCTTTCCGGCCCATATAATCTGAATGGGGTATTCTGTGTTGGATATAAGTTTGAGAAACCGCTCCTCGTCATCGAGCAACAGGTCAGCCCTTTTATAACCGGCATATCTGCGTGCCCACACAAGAGTGAGCACATCAGGATCAAAAATTTTTCCTGTCTGGTCAGCTACAATTTTAAACAGGGATTTTTTCATCTCTTTTTTTCTGGCCATCAGAGCCTTGTCGTCGTCTGACTCGTATGCCTGTTCGAGTTGTTCGTCCTTCCAGTACCGCTTGTTTTGCGAATTGGTCACCGAGGTTATTTTGCAGATATCGTCATGAGCTGACCACATTTGTCGGCTGACCTCACCATGCATGGCGGAGACCCCATTGGATATCTTTGCACATTTTAGGGCTGCAAGAGTGTAATTGAGCCTGTCATCATATATAGAAAGAACCTCCCTTATTTCATCTACGGCAATGCCGTTAAAGAACGACATTTTTTCAAGTAGTGCAAAATCCCGGACTTCGTTGCCTGCTTCTTCGGGGGTATGTGTGGTAAACACCAGCCTTTTCCTGACCTCAGCCAGATCACCGTAGCGGGAATAAAGGTAAAAACATACCGGTAACGCATGACCTTCATTCATATGATATATCTCAGGCTCCATGCCCAATATGTCTAAAAGTTTAGCCCCTCCTATGCCGAGGACAATAGACTGAGCCACTCTTGTGGATTCATTGGCATCATACAACCTGTTGGTGATGGTCCTGGATAAAGAGTCGTTTTGTTCTATGTCGGTTGAGAGTAGAAAAACCGGTGCCGTACCAAATACCTCAGGCTTTAAAAGATAAGCCTTTACGTATACAATGGCACTGTGCACCTCGACGGGAAAAACGATACCTGTATCTGTCAGAAAAGAATAATATTTCTGTACATAATCAGGTTTCATAGTACCATTGAGACTCCTCACCTGATCATAATAACCGTACTTCCAAAGCATACCTATGCCTACCAGATTTTGTCGGAGGTCGTAGGCACTTCTCATGTGAGAGCCCGCCAGAAACCCGAGTCCACCGCTGTAAATCTTAAGAGCCTGATCGATGGCAAACTCCATGGAAAAGTAAGCCACAGGCATAGAATATGCTTTTTCAGGCTTGTAGCCAAATATTTCCTCTTTTGAAAGCATAGGGTTCAATTTTAAAAAAGTGCAAATTTACAAACATATGTCACATTGACACCAAGTGTTGCAAAATTAATGGTCTGCTAAATTCACATTATAAAAATTAGATATTTATATAGCGTTTAAATACAATAAAAAAGGGGCATACGCCCCTTTTTATTAGTCTTCATTCGTCCCTAGGGATATGTAGCACCCATGGTTAAAATTTTAGCTATTTGATGGCCTTTTCGTACCTGGCTTCTACGACATTCCAGTTAATTACGTTCCAGAAGGCAGCCACATAGTCCGCACGTCTGTTTTGATAATGAAGGTAATAGGCGTGTTCCCAGACGTCAAGACCCATTATGGGAGTACCCCCACAACCTACACCCGGCATGAGAGGGTTGTCCTGATTGGGCGAGCTGCAAATTTCTACCTTGCCATCAGGATGAGCACAAAGCCAGGCCCAACCAGATCCAAACCTGGTCATGGCTGCAGCACCAAATTTTTCCATAAATGTTTCTTTGCTTCCGTAAGCCGCTTCTATGGCATCTTTGAGTGGACCGGACAAACGGCCCTTGTCTTCAGGGTGCAGGATTTCCCAGAAAAGAGAGTGATTCCAGTGTCCACCGCCATTGTTCCTGACAGGCATATTGGACATATCCATGCCTTTGACAATCTCGTCCAGGCTTTTGCCTTCCATAGCTGTGCCTGAAATGGCATTGTTAAGATTTGTTATGTATGCCTGATGGTGTTTGGTGTGATGTATTTCCATCGTCTTGGCATCAATGTGTGGCTCCAGTGCATCATATGCATAACCCAGAGCCGGAAGTGTAAATGACATAATTTCTTATTTTAAAATTCCGGAAAGTGAGTAAATCGGTATTGGAAACAACAAAATGCCCCCATTGTTCACGCATAAAAAGGGTCAGTATCTGACCAGCACTTCGTCAATACTTTTTCTGTTTATGTCAGGTACAGTGACTCCCTCAGCAGGGTAACCCACCGGAAGCAGAAGGAAGGGACGTTCGTTTTCGGGTCTGCCCAAAATATGCTGCAGAAAATTCATAGGGCTCGGAGTGTGTGTGAGCGTAACCAGGCCTGCCATATGTATGGCTGCAATGAGAAATCCAGCGGCTATGCCCACAGATTCATTGACATAGTAGTTTTTGGCCCTGCTTTCGTTTTTGCTTACATCATATGCTTTTTTAAATAACACTATGAGCCAGGGTGCTTCTGTAAGAAACTCCTTATGCCAGTCGGTTTTGAATTTTTCCAGGTCCTTAAGCCATTCGTCAGACATACGTCCGTGGTAATTTTCGTATTCTTCCTTCTCGGCAGCTTCTCTGATTTTCTCCTTGATCACAGGATCCCCAATAAGACAGAAGGTCCATGGTTGTTTGTTGGCACCCGAAGGGGCTGATGCGGCAGTCATGATGACCGATTCGATGACTTGTACCGGCACCTGGCGGGACGAAAACAGTCTGACTGACCGCCGGGTATTCATCCTCTCTCTGAATGCCTGTGCAGACTTAACCACGGCTTCATCGTCAGGAGGATTATAATTCAGGGGAATAAACGAATCAGTCATATTTGTGTCATGTTTGATGCAAAAATATAAAAATGCATGTGGAGGTTACGGTACCTGAACTAAAAACATTTAACTTTGTATAATAATCTGAATATGTTCGCAGGCTTCAGAAATATAATTATCATTATTTGTCTCATG
>JAKQGD010000388.1 GCA_029573365.1 Bacteroidota bacterium
CAAAATCTGATGCCGCTCCATGGGTGACCACTACGTTTGCGTGGCCTTCCTTCATGATGTTGTATCTGAGCACTGAGGCTCTGGATCTAATAAACTCATTTGCGACAAGCAAACCCCGTCCTCCGAGCCATGCGGCTGTAAGTGTTGCTTTGCCACCGGGAGCAGCACACAGGTCCAGGATTCTAACATCTCCGTCTGAGCAGATATGGCTCAGGACGTGCCAGAGAACCATGGATGACGCTTCCTGCACATAGTAAGCTCCTGCATGAAATGCTGGATCAAGGGTAAAGACAGGCCTCTGTCCCAGATACCGCCCATGAGGACACCAGGGAACAATGTCATTTGCCTTTCCGGTGTATTTTTTAAAGGGGTTGAGCCTGATGGAAACAGGTGACTCCGCAGCCAGTGATCTGACCAACAACCCTGCCTCTGTTTCTCCCAGTTTGCTGTTTATCAGCGATATAAACTGATCAGGTAGGATCATTGTAAGGGGATTCGTCTTCTAAGGCGGCTTGAAGGATAATGCTGATCGTCATCACCAAAAGGCAGCCTATGACATTTAGCCAGAGGTAACTCACGATATCCAGATAATAAATCACCAGGACAATGACTTCTGAAATAAGGGCTGCATAAAATATTGCCTTTCCTTGGACCAGTCTCACGTAAAAGGCCACCATAAATATACCCAGAATAGTGCCATAAAAAAGTGAGCCAATGATATTGACAAACTGTATAAGGTTTTCGAAAAGTGACCCAAAGCAGGCAAAAATGATTGCCACCACTCCCCATATAACCGTAAAAAGCCGGGTAATGGTTACATAGTGTTCGTCAGTATCCCCAATGTTGATTATACGTCTGTAAATGTCCACGGTGGTTGTAGATGCCAGGGCATTGAGCTCTGACGAGGTAGATGACATGGCAGCACAAAAGATGACTGCCAGCAATAAACCGACGAGACCTTTGGGCAAATAGCCCAAAACAAAACTGATGAATACGTAGTCTTTATCGTTGGTTTCCTCGGCAGGAAGATGTGATTTGACAAGTTTCCTGACCTCTTCACGGATCTTTTTTTCCTCAGACTGCAACTCATGTAAAGAGCTTTTTGAAATAAGTGGCAACTGTTCTTCCTTTAATAATTCAGTTTTTAATCTGAACAAGGAGTCTTGCCTCTGTTCGAGGATTTGCAGTGGGACGGAGGCTTCTGTTTGTCTCAGTTTATCCAGCGTGTTTTTATTAAAAAATAAAGGCGGAGCCACAAACTGGTAAAACACAAAAACCATGACACCAACGAGTAGGATAAAAAACTGCATTGGCACCTTAAGTATGCCGTTGAAGATAAGGCCAAGTCTGCTTTCGCGGACGGACCTGCCTGACAGGTATCTCTGTACCTGTGATTGGTCAGTACCGAAATAAGAGAGTGCCAGGAAAAGGCCGCCAGTGATGCCGGACCAAAAAGTATATCTGTTGCTCAGGTCGAGTGAAAAATCAAGGATATTGAGTTTTTCTGATCCTGCAGCAATTTCCATCGCATCACTAAAACCCACATGGGGTGGGAGAGAGTCGAGGATGACATAAAAAGCTGCAAACATACCCAGAAATATGATAAACATCTGCTGTTTTTGTGTAGTATTGACGGCCTTGGAACCGCCCGTCACTGTATAAAGTATGACCAGCAGACCTATGATAATATTGAGGGTGGTGAGGTTCCAGCCCAATATGGTAGAAAGGATGATGGCTGGTGCAAAAATGGTGATTCCGGCCGCCAGTCCACGCTGCACTAAAAAAAGTATAGAAGTGAGTGCCCGTGTGCGTACATCAAACCTTTGTTCCAAAAATTCGTAGGCAGTATACACCTTGAGCCTGTAGTAAATGGGGATGAAAGTGTAGCATATGATCACCATGGCTATGGGCAAACCAAAGTAAAACTGTACAAAGCCCATACCATCATGAAAGGCCTGGCCGGGAGTAGACATAAATGTAATGGCACTGGCCTGAGTTGCCATAACAGACAGACCTACGGTCCACCAACGGGCTTCATTGTCACCGAGCACATAGGATTGCATATTTGCTTTTCCTCTGGTGCGGATCATGCCATAAATTACAATAAAACCCAGTGTTCCTGATAGTACCAGCCAATCTACCTGACTCATGTTTTTTTGTTTAAGACCAGGCGTGCATCAGCCAGTAAAAAATTAAAATGTACAGAATATTGAGCCCCAATACCAAAACGTACATCCCGTTCCACGATTTGTTATCAGCGTTATGGCCTGACATTGCTGCTCAGGGCTAGAAGGTTTGCAAAAAGTCTGAAAGCTCCGGGCACACCTGCAGGTAATTGCCTGAAAAATGAAAGGCCCGTGTAGACATAATATCCTTCGCCGTATTTTGCGACAAGTAAACCACCTTCCAGGGGTTTTTCGCCTGGATCATTGCATGAGATAAGAGGTGTAAATGATGCGTCCCACTCTCCGGCAAAGTAAAGGCCTCTCTCCTGCACCCAGCCATCAAAATCAGCCGATACTATCTTGTTGGGATAATTAAAAACCTGATGTTTGGGGTCCAGAATTCTTATTTCAGCTTCTTCAACAGATACACGGTTTCTCGACAAGGTTAGTGGTACGGGAGCAAACTCTTTGGTTACCAGTCCATTGGCAGTGTTGTATTGGACGATGGCATTTCCACCTTGTTTTACGTATTCGAAAATCTCCTTCTGCTTAAACTTTAGCCCTTCTTCTGTATTAAACGCCCGTATGCCTACTACCAGTGCATTGTATGGCTGTAGTTTCTGGGCCGACAAATCCTGCGGCCTGAACATATCTACCTGAAAACCGGCCTGGGTCAGACAAGCAGGTACTTCGTCACCTGCACCTGCGACGTAGGCTATCCTGTTGCCGGAGGTTTTAATGTCTAGTTTTGAAAGTTTGCACTCTGCTTCCTGCAGGACGGTTTGGTATGGGATATGCTCATAACTGATGTCTTTCATTTCCATGGAAAAACTTTGACTTCCCGACTGAACCACCGGACTCACAACGATTTCTGCCCCTCCATCGGGTGGAGTAACCATAAAGGTAAAATCGGCACTTTCTCCTTTGACGGTCAGGCTCACATCTGCTGACGAAGGTGTGACTTTCCAGCCTTCGGGTACCGGAATGGTTACAATGCCTGTCTGGTTAGTTGCCCAGGAGGTAATGGTAAGCCTTACTTCGCGTGGCTCGGCAGAAGGAAATATATATACAGGG
>JAKQGD010000411.1 GCA_029573365.1 Bacteroidota bacterium
GCCTGTAACAAAGCCTGCTGCATAGGCTCCGATACCCAGGCCGGCAGTCTTAACCGCCATTTCTTTGATGTTGATCTTTAATGCCATGTTTGTATTTTTTTTTGGTTGTTTACTTTTTCCTGAGGCTTTCAAGGCGCTTGCGCCCTGATTTGATCTTGCCAGCCAGTTTGTTGATCTCGCCCAGGTGAGCTTGTTTCTTGCGTATCTTTTCGCGCTTTTTGGCAAGTTTTGCCTCTGTGCGCCTGATAGCACCCTCCACTTTGCGGAGCTGGCTCCTCAGGGTGCTGATTTTGCTACGTGCCATTGTTTTTTAGTTTTTGGTTTATACTCGTTTTATTTACCGTTTTTTCCTACCCTTCAGCAGCATACCACCCACCACAAGCGCGGCAATTACCACCATGCCAGTACCCATACCCGCCTGAATTACCCCGCCGCTGCCTCCTGATCCTCCGTTTCCTCCTGATCCTCCACCGCTCCACTGGCTTTTATCATCATAAGGCGCCGCCGGATCACTGCCGGAAGGCTTTTTTAGTGCATTGAATAAACCGGCGACAGCCGCGATGATTGCAGCAGCAGCAGCCAGGGCCGATGCTAACGTAAGCTCTCCAATGCCCTGTACTGCACTGTTGTAATGTGAGCTGACAACCCCACCAATTCCAGGATCAGGGTAATTAGGATCAGGTTTGCCCGCCCAGTTATCATAATACTTGTAATAATTATACCAGGGATGGTTTTTTATGGCCTTTAGGCTGTGTTTTTCCGCCGTTTCAATGATCACCTTTTTCACCGGCTTCCAATCACCTGCAAAGGTATCATGCCACTTGTGCAAAAACTTGTTCAGGTTTAGTTGTGCCTTTGCGTGATCCTCTTTGCTCAGGCCCAACGGTTCATATAACTGAGGATAATGACCGAAAAAAGCAGGCGCAATTTTTTCTGACCAGTGCATAAAATTGAGTTTCAGCAGCAGCATGAAAGCGGCCCTGGCAGGTGCAAAAAATATTTTTTGAGCGTTTGAATATCCGATACCGGATAACCGTGCTATCTGTGTCATGTTATAATCCTTTTTCTTATGATATGGTAATTCCCTGTTGAAAACAGGCTGAACCGCGTCAATGGTAAGGCCTTCAACAAAAACGTAAACGTGTGTAAAGTCTCCCGGCGTAAAAGATACAAAGCGCAAAAAGTGAGGTATTTTAAGGCTTTGCAGTATAGCTGATGTAAAAATTGAAAAACTTTTGCAGTCGCCCTCTTTGTCGCTCCATAGCCGCGCCGGCGTTTTGATCCACTGCTGGCCAGCCGGATCAACTTTGTAGGTGATATTTTCCCGGATAAACCGGTAAATGGTTTGAGCAAGCTCCTGCAGGTCCATGGCCCTGAACTGATCTGAAAAGGCCTCAAGCTCGCCGGCGTGATCACATGCCACCGTAACCACCTCATCAATGATATTCTGAGTGATACCCCTTGCATTGATCAGTTTTGTTTTTCCGTCAGCTTTTTCAATCCTGGCCGTTTCAAGCATAGGACGCAAATATAT
>JAKQGD010000417.1 GCA_029573365.1 Bacteroidota bacterium
TCAAGTCCGCATCGGTGATTTCCGGCTTTATAAGTACGTGCCTTGCCTTCACGGCGTTGCCCCTTCGTTCCATCTGCTGTATAAAATGAAAGCCATATTCGGTTTCTATAACTTCTGATATTTCGTCTTTGGTAAGTGAAAAAACAGTTGCCTCAAATTCTGGAACAAAAACCCCTCTTTTGGCAAAACCGAGGTCCCCTCCCCTCAATGCAGAGCCCGGATCCTGGCTGTATTTACCGGCAATATCCGAAAACGAGGCCTCACCACTGACCACCTTGTTTCTCAGATCGGTTATCTTTTGCAGGGCTTTGGCTCTTTCTACTTCGTTGACTTGCGGTTCCAGTACAATCTCTGAGATCTCCATTTCTGATTTGAAATAAGGAACAGAATCCACCGGCACCGTATTGTAAAACTGTTCTACCTCGCGGGGAGTTATCTCTATCTCAGCTATCAGCTTTTGTTGCATTTTTTCTGCCAGAATCTTGCTTTTCTGATCATCCCGAAAGCGTTCTTTCATATCAGCCACTGAGGCACCGTAATACTCTTCAAAAAAAGCTTCATCGCCGTTCATCTGCCGCAGAATGGACTCAAACCTAAAGTCGAGCTGTGTTTCCACTTCTTCGTCTGTTACTTCTACACTGTCTATTTTTGCCTGGTAAACCACGAGTTTCTGGGCTATGATGTTGTCCAGTATATCGCACCTGACATCGTCAGGAAGTCCCGGACTTTTCGATTTGGCATAGGAAAACTCTTCTTCAACTTCTGAAAGCAGGATGGATTCGCTGCCTACCTTTGCTACTACCCTGTCTATGAGTTGAGCTTTACTCCAGGCCGGAAATAAAAATACAAGCAGAACCATTATGCCTTTAAGTACATTCATACTTTCCTGATTACTCCGGCTTGTAAATCTTGTATTCTCCCTTTTCGTACAAATCATCCCTGTATTTTTTTAACAATTTTATTTTTCTCTCGCTGAGAATGGTTTTTGTGATGACGCCCTCCATGTAATCAAACGGAGGAATTTCCTTTTCGTCGTAATGACTGAGGATTTTAACATAATATTCGTAATCACCCTCTTTGTCTTTCAATACCTTGCCACGAGACAGTCTGACATCCTGAAAAGTACTTGTTGGGACCATCGACGCCAGGTCGGCCATGGTCATCCATTGAGCTGTATCGAGGTGGTGGTAACTTGCTTTTTCTTTGATGATAAAGAAGGCTTCTGTAAGGTCTTGTTTATTGAGTGGCTTACTCAGGTCGACCTTGGCCCGGGTGGGCATCTTTGCCACCACACATTTGATGATAGGATGCGAAAGCACGTATTGATTTTTATTCTGACTGTAATATTGCCTCTTGTCAGCCAACGGTATGATGGTATCCAGCATTTTATCAACCAGCCTCTTTTCAAAATTGTATACAAGTAGTGAGGACCTGTATTCTTCGACGAGTTTATTTAGGTTTATATCTGCCGCTACGTTTTTTTCGGCCTCCTGCACCATCAGATTTTCTCTGATCCAGCTTTGTACATATCCATCAACAATGGCCACACTATCTACTGCCGAAGTACCCTGATTTACCAGGTTTTGGACATTGGACAGAAAGAGTTTTTTATTGCCCACGCTGGCGAGCACAGGGTCACCACTGTGGTTACCCAGCCAACTTCTGCCGTCACACCCGGCCAATAAAATGATAACAAAAAACAGGCTGTACCTCAATTTTACTTCCTATTGAGTTTCATTAATACGTCCTTGTTGACTACCACATCAAACTCATTGGAAAGCTGCTCCACCCATTGCTTCTCCAGATAATCCTGGTAATCCGCCACTACATAACCCCGGGCTTCATTCAGACTTTTTTCTTTGGATTTTTCGATTTTGGCTATCTTCCTGAATGACCAGGCATTGCCTGTTTTCTGTTTGTCAAGCGGTGAAATGCTGCCTTCTTTCCACTCCATGTTTGCAAGACCGGGTTCGGACCTTTCATAATCAAACGGCACTTCTTCCACCACCTTGGTTTTTTTGTTGAATTTTGCCAGTATCTTCACTCCATCATTCTTTTTGGCATAAGAATGTATTTTATCAGCTGTTTTCTGATCTGTTCCTGATATTTTAAATTCATTGCCCCGGGCTTTTTCTGGCCACAGGTATTTCCCTTTGTTCATGTTATAAAACTTCTGAAGGCCTACCGTGTCCTGGTTGGCTTTGTCCCATACGTTAATTCGGGTGGCCTCAAAAAGCAATATACCTTCTTCGTATTCTCTCATCAGAGATTTAAAATCAGGGTATTTCTTTTCCAGTGAACTTTCTTCGTATGCAAGGGCCGTTTCATTGACATATTCATTATATAGCTCATCTACGGTCTCCGCTGCAGGTTTTGACTTGTCGTATTTTAGCCTTGTTTTAGTATTCTTTTTGCAATAAGCAGCAAAATCTCTGATGGTAAAAGACTTATCACCTGCCAATGAAAACAGGAATGCCGGAGCAAGTGATGAGTCAGGCGTCCACTTGTAGGAATAGAAGTCCTCATTAAGCGAAGCGGCAAATTTTTGCAGCTCTGCTCTGTTTTCCTTAAATGCAGCAGATTTTTTGATGTCGTTGATAAGCTTGACTTTTGCAGCGTCAAATCTGGGGTCTTTGCTGATTTGAGCTTTCATTCTTCTGACAAAAACATCATATGTGTCCGGAGCTTGACGAGCGATTCTTTTGATAATGTGCCATCCTGATTTTGTGAGAGCCGGAGCCGATAGTCCGTTGTCCTCTGCGATACCAAAAGCTGCATCCTCAAAAACTTTGTCATAGGTATTGATACCAAAGGGTGCAAGTTTGCCACCGTTTTTAGCACTGTTTTTATCTTCGGAATATTTGGCGGCAAGCTCATCAAAACCTGCCCCAGCTTTAAGCATCAGCAAGATACTGTCAGCCAGCATTTTTCTTTCAGGCTTTACGAGGATGTGGGCAGCCTCTATGATGCCTCTGGCAGGCCTTTTATTGGCAACCTTGACCAGATGGTAACCTATCCTGGACTCTACGATGTCAGACACCTGGCCCACAGGGGTAGTGTATAGAGCGGTCTCAAGTTCATAAAATCCTGCCGGCAGCTTGGCCGTAAAATATCCCATATGTCCGCCTTTGTCAGCGGTGGCCTTATCCTGAGAGTACTCCTTGGCAGCATTTTCAAATGACATGCCACCAACAATTCTGGATTTGATGTCCCTCATTTTATTTTTAGCCTCTTCTCGTACTGACCTGGCGGCATTTTCAGCTGCCGGAACAAAGATATGACTGAACTCTACGTCCGTTTTCATACGGTCATACAACTCCCTAAGTAAAAAATCAGTAACTTCTTTGTCGATGAGATACGAACTGGCCAGTTGTTTACGGTACCCGTCCAGTTCTGTCA
>JAKQGD010000418.1 GCA_029573365.1 Bacteroidota bacterium
CTGTTACTGGAACAGCCCTCTGCACTTTCTCAATACCCTCGATGACGGCAACCATCTGGATATGATCAGATCGTCCCAACACATACACATAATGACCGGCTCAGGAGATTACGAGGATCCCAATGGATCGAGGTATCTCAGCGGCCTTCTTCACCACCGTGGCATTTCTCATAATCTGGACATTTGGGGTTATGACATCAAACACGACTGGCCTACATGGCGGGCTATGATGCCTTTCTTGCTGGAAACCAAGTTTTAAACCAATAATTCCAGTCCCCTTTTTCCGGATTACTCATTTATAAGCGTGTAATTGGCAAACCACTGGTAGCCTATAAGACCTATTATAAAAACGGTAAACAGGCTGGAGCCAAACACACCTCCCGCAATGGATAATATACTGTCTGCTAAGGCAAGGACCGTCAGCCCGGCAGTAGCATATTTTAAACGCTTCCGTCCGGTCTCTGAATCAGGGTTGTTCATACTACCTAGTGGTATCATCATGGCAAATGACGCAATGGCCGTAGAAAGCAGAGCCACATTGGCAGAGAAAAAAAAGCCTGTGGCGGATAGGAGGCTTACGCCCAATGCAATGCCTACCAGACGTGCAGATTGTTTTTGTCCCTGATCCAGGGCAAAACGCCCGTATTTGTTGGTCAGAAGGTAGAGGTTCATCAGTGGAGAAAAAATCCAGGATGATATAAAAAACAATCCCAATATGACAATCAATGGAGCTAACACTAACTTTAAATCAGGTAACTCTTCGGCCAGCTTGAGCAAAATACGATATAATACATAACCACCGATAATAAATGCCCACTTGTTGCTGCCGGATAGCTTGCCCAGATAAAGCATGACCATAAGAAAATACCTGTATACCGGAAACCTGGCTTTCATGGCTTCCATGAGGCCGTTTTTAGCAAACTGGTTGTCGGGCTCAAACTGGAGTGACGTCCTGAAGTGCTCCAGTGCCTGGTCAGATTTCCCCAGATGCAGCAGGGTCCAGCCCATGTTGGCATGCGTATCCGGGTCTTCAGGGTCGGTCTCCAGTGACTTGTTGATGGTAGCATAAGCCTCGTCCTTGCGGTTGAGTCCGATGAGTGCCGAAGCCCGGGCGTTGAGAGCCTGAATGTTTTCGGCATCCAGCCTGAGCCCTGTGTCTGCCTGACTGAGAGCCTGACTGTATTCCTGGCGGTGCAGATACAAGGACGCCTTAAAAGCGAAAAAGTCAGCGTTGTCGGGCTCCAGCCTTATGGCTTCATCCATGAGTTTGTGGGCATCCTCAAAATCCCTGCCGTGCTCCCGGATGACTGCCAGCAGATAATGACCGGCAGGGTTATCGGGCTGGTGGGATATAAGCATCCTGATTAACTCTTCGGCTTGCGAAAAATTGCCTTTGCCTATTTTGGCCAATGCCATCATCCTGATCAGATCAGGGTCTTCGAAGCCGGTAGCCAGCAGACTTTCCAGGATTTTTTCGGCATGGTCATACTTACCCTGTGAAAGCAGCACGTCTGCATGGGCAGCTCTCTTGCCGAACTCATAGGGATCCATTATTTTATATATTTTAAAATTTCGTCATATATTCCTGATTCATTGGCAAACATGGCATAGTTCTTTGCCGTGTTAAACCACTCTTTGGTGCTGGCGTGGTGCTTTTTGGCAGCATCGAGCAGGTCCCTGGTGGAAATAGGCTGAGGGACACCTGTTTTCATGGCTGCCCTGAGTTTCTCTTCTATGGCAATGTCCACAACAGCATTCAGGTCTGCTCCGGAATAATTTTTTGTATTTTCGGCTACGAGCTTGTAGTTGATGTCCTCTCTGGGTTTTTGAGCCATGATCAGACGCAGTATGTGCTCGCGGCTTTCCTCATCAGGTGGCGGTACAAAGATGATCCGGTCAAAACGGCCTGGACGCCTGAAGGCTGGGTCCAAGTGCCAGGGTGCATTGGTGGCTCCGAGTACCAGGATTCCGTCATTGGAAGCATCCACACCATTGAGCTCAGATAAAAACTGGTTTATGACATGCCTTCCCGACGAATTTTTCATATCCGACCGGGAAGCCCCTAGGGCATCCACTTCGTCAAAAAAAAGGACACATGGTGTATTTCGTCGTGCCACATCAAATATGTAACCCATATTTTTTTCACTCCTTCCTATCCACATGTCAAGGATATCACTGATGCCTACACTTATAAAATTGGCATTGATTTCGCC
>JAKQGD010000422.1 GCA_029573365.1 Bacteroidota bacterium
GTAAGGCTAAAAGTCTGAAGAACAGGCTTTCGTCTTATTTTGGAGACAAAAAGCACACTCAGTACAAGACTGTTGTTCTGACCAGAAACGCTTCGAAAATAGAATTTACTGTGGTCGAAACCGAAAGCGATGCCTTACTGCTCGAAAACTCACTCATCAAAAAGTTTCAGCCACGGTATAATGTAATGCTCAAGGACGGCAAGTCTTACACGTATATCTGTATCAAGAACGAACCGTTTGCCAGGGTATTTTTCACCAGAAAAATGACACGGGACGGCTCATTGTATTTTGGGCCATATACTTCCAAATATAGAGCAAATATCCTGCTGGAAATCATAAAGAAACTTTTCCAGCTGAGGACGTGCAACCTGGCATTGACCACTGAAAATATTGAAAAAAGGAAATTTAGGGTTTGTCTTGAGTACCACATAAAAAACTGTCTCGGGCCCTGTGAGGGGTTTGAAACAAATGACGAATATGACATCAAAATAGAACAGGTCAAAAACATACTAAAAGGTAATCTGGGCCAGGTAAAAAGGTACATTACTGACTCCATGAAACAACATGCACAAAAAATGGAGTTTGAACAGGCACAGGAACTGAAGGAAAAACTGGTAGCCTTTGAGGATTACCAGGCAGGAAGTACTGTGGCAAGTACAACGCTGAGAGATATAGATGTATTTGCCATAGTCAAAGAGGAACAGATGGCTTATGTAAACTACCTCAAAATAAGCAATGGAGCATTGATCAATACCGACATCGTCGAGTTGCAGATGAACCTCGATGACGATCCTGCTGATCTACTGGGTTATACCATACCTTTGGTCAGGGAGCGGTTTGAGAGCCATGCACCAGAAGTGATAGTTCCGGTGGAAGTGACCCTCGCTGAGGCAGGTCTCCAAATGACCATTCCCCAAAGGGGGGAAAAGAAAAAACTTCTGGAACTGGCAGAGACCAACATCGGATATTACATAAAACAGAAAAAACGGGATGAAGCCACACATATGAAGAAGGTGTCTTCGGCCGAGAGGATCCTCACCACTCTGAAAAATGACCTCAGGATGGACTCAATGCCAATGCACATAGAGTGTTTTGACAATTCAAACATTCAGGGCACAAACCCGGTCTCAAGTTGTGTGGTCTTTAAAAATGCCAAGCCGAGCAACAAGGATTACCGCCATTTCAATGTGCGGACAGTTACAGGCCCCAATGATTTTGCATCTATGGAAGAGGTGGTCTTTCGTAGGTACAGGCGTTTGCTGAGTGAGAGCAAGCCATTGCCGCAACTTATCATCATAGACGGAGGCAAGGGTCAGCTGAGTGCTGCTGCGGCAAGCCTCGAAAAATTAGGCATACTTGATAAAGTTACGGTTATAGGCATAGCCAAACGACTGGAGGAAATATATTTCCCTGGCGATTCGCTGCCATTGTATATCAATAAAAAGTCTGAATCGCTAAAGCTGATACAGCAGGCCCGCAATGAGGCCCACAGGTTTGCTATATCGTTTCACAGAGACCAGAGATCAAAAAATTTTCTGGGTACTCAGCTTACCAATATACCCGGTATAGGCAAAGTTACGGCCGAAAAGCTGCTAAGCTCGTTCGGGTCAGTGGCACGAATCAGGGAGGCACCTGCCGAAGAGGTAGAGAAACTTGTAGGCAAAGCCAATGCTAAAAAAGTCATAGAATTTTTTGAAGATTAAATAAGGACAGATATGAACAACGGATTTTCACCCATTATTGCAGGGACCATGTTGTGGGGCTTGTGGGGCAGGAAGCTGAATACGCAGGGTATGGTGGA
>JAKQGD010000426.1 GCA_029573365.1 Bacteroidota bacterium
CCAGAGGTAAGTGGTCTGTATGCTTGTTTCTGTAAGTCATTAAAGACATGCCATTTGTCTACTGCGTCAGTAAATGACCCACGTACGACCTGCTGAGCAGGGGTATTAGGGTTTGAAGGTTTAACGTAAGACCTTCTGTACTGCCGACCTTTCCAGTTAGCGAAGACACCAGCTTCACCAACTTTACCACTGTATTTGTCACCAAATACGTTAGTTATTTTTACCATAACAAGCTCCCTTAAATGGTTTTCATTATGCTAGGTATTAACTTATAAATGTTACGTACAAAAAAGAATAATTTATGATAATCTATTTTGCATTTGTACTAGGTATTGGATGGATACTCAGGCGTTTCATGAAGAATGCTAATGCTTTTCTTGAGGCCGGCCGGTCAATGCCGGCATGGGTGGCCGGACTTGCATTTATTTCAACAAACCTGGGGGCGCTGGAGGTAATGGGGATGACCGGTTCAGGACTAAAATACGGCATGATGACAACCCATTTTTATCTTATCGGGGCCATACCGGCAATGATTTTTTTATCATTGTTTATGATGCCTTTCTATTACGGTTCAAAGGCCCGGTCAGTACCGGAATATCTGAAACTCAGGTACGATGAGAAAACCAGGGGGTTGAATGCCGTAATGTTCACATTTATGACGGTCCTGGCATCAGGTATATCAATGTACGCGCTTGCCATACTTATGGAAAAGGTGCTTGGTTGGGACTTTAACCTGAGTCTCTGGATTTCGGCAATTATTGTTCTTGTTTACACATATCTCGGCGGACTTTCTTCGGCAATCTATAACGAGGTTCTGCAATTCTTTATTATTGTTTTAGGCCTGCTGCCAATAGTCTTTCTGAGCCTACATGATGTAGGTGGCTGGTCAGGACTTAAAGAGAGTCTTGCACCGATTACCCAGGCAAAAGGTTTTGCATCCGATACCTGGCTCACTACATGGAAGTACACTGGACAGGCTTCTTCAAATCCGATGGGAGTGGAATGGTTTGGAATATTATTTGGACTGGGGTTTGTCCTGTCATTCGGATACTGGTGTACAAATTTCCTGATTGTCCAAAGAGCATTTGCCGCTGAATCACACTCTGCCGCAAGAAAAGTACCGCTTATCGGAGCATTACCCAAAATGTTTATTCCTGCCCTTATTGTGATTCCCGGAATAATTTCACTTGTGCTGCTGAATGACCCGTCAAAAGGCTTTGACCTGCCAAAGGATGCGTCAGGTAATCCGGTCTATGACTATACTATAATCATGCTGCTTAAACAATATCTTCCAACCGGAGTGCTGGGCCTTGGCATTACGGCTTTGCTGGCCTCCTTTATGTCGGGAATGGCAGGCAATGTCTCTGCATTTAATACGGTATGGACATACGACATCTATCAGAGCTATATCCGCCCGGCAACCGGCAACGAAGAAGCAGACGGGAAACATTACCTTACGGTGGGACGCATTGCCACAGTCTGCGGTATACTTGCCAGTATCGGTGCTGCTTATATTGCCAGCAAATTCGGAAATATAATGGATTTCCTTCAGACAATCTTTTCAATGATAAACGCGCCTCTGTTCGCTGTAATTTTTCTTGGCATGTTCTGGAAAAGAACAACCGGGCATGCAGCGTTTACCGGTCTTCTCACAGGTCTGATTGTCGCTCTTCTCCATCATGGACTCACTATGCCGGAAGGAGCCTCAACCCTGGTCAAGGGTGGATGGCTTGGAGCTGTCTATGTTTACCCCGTCGAAATGGCCCAGAACTTCTGGACAGCCATTTTTGCTTTCTCAACAAGTACTCTCGTAACAG
>JAKQGD010000430.1 GCA_029573365.1 Bacteroidota bacterium
CTCTACCCTATCCTCAGGCAGCATTTTTACGACAGCATACAAAAACCTCTGGCATACGACACCATCAAAGGTCTGGAACACCTGGATAAGGTCATAGAAATAGATCAATCGCCCATAGGCAGAACACCCAGATCCAACCCAGCTACATATATTGGTGTCTTTACTGACATACGCAAGCTTTTTTCTGATATGCCTGAGGCTAAAATCAGAGGATATCAGCCCGGGAGATTTTCGTTTAATGTTCAGGGCGGCAGATGCGAAACATGCGAGGGGGCAGGTAAAAAGCTAATAGAGATGAACTTCCTGCCAGATGTGCTCGTTGACTGCGAACAATGTATGGGCCGGCGATATAACCGCGAAACGCTCGAAATCCTGTATAAGGGAAAGTCTATATCTGATGTACTGGATATGCCCGTAGATGAAGCAGTTCATTTTTTTGAAAACATACCGTCTATATACCGCAAACTGCGTACACTCGACAGTGTAGGGCTGGGATACATCACTCTGGGTCAGCAGGCCACAACGCTTTCGGGCGGAGAGGCACAGAGGGTAAAATTGTCTGAAGAACTTTCCAAAAAAGATACCGGCAATACTATTTACATCCTGGATGAGCCTACCACCGGTCTCCATTTTGACGACATAAAGCACCTGCTTGCCGTCATCAACAAACTGGTAGACAAGGGCAATACCGTCATCATCATAGAGCATAACATGGATGTCATCAAAGTAGCCGACTACCTCATAGACCTGGGTCCCGAAGGGGGAAATGCAGGTGGCAACATACTTTTTGCCGGGACTCCTGAAGACCTCGTCAAGGCCGCTACCGGCCATACGGCCAAATATCTGGCTCCCGAACTCGAATCCTGAAAAACAATGGGTATGAAGACTATGAAACTAAAATGGATCAAAAGCCTGTGGGGTGACCTTGTACACGTCATCTTTCCTAATATATGCCTGGCCTGCAACAAACTGCCCAAAGCCAAAGGTGCACATTTCTGCGTGGATTGTATCCATCTCATGCCTTACACAGACCACTTTTTTATACCCCAAAACGATGTAACACAACATCTTAAGGGAAGGGTTACAATAAAGCACGGAGCAGCACTTCTGAGGTTTAGAGAAGGAGGCATCGTACAACAAATGCTGCATCAGTTCAAGTATAAAAAGCAGAGAGCCATAGGAGAAGTGCTCGGAGAGATAGCAGGCCATAAGATGGTGGAGTCGACACTTTTTGAAGCACCAGATGTCATTATACCGGTGCCTTTGTATTATAAAAAAAAGTTGCTCAGAGGTTACAATCAGTGCAAGGTCTTTGGTGACGCCATAGGGCAGGTAGCCGGGGTAAGGTGCGACGATTCTATCCTGTTAAAACACAAAGAAACGACATCGCAGACCGGCAAATCCAGGACAGAAAGAATAAAAAACGTCTCTGACTGTTTTACAGTAGCCAAACCCGGAGACCTGGCAGGAAGGAAGGTCCTCATCGTAGATGATGTAGTAACCACCGGTGCTACCATAGAGGCTTGTTGTCTCATACTGCAAAATCACGGAGTAAGCCATATCTCTGTTCTGGCCATAGCAGCCACAGACAGCTGACAAAAAATATTTTTTATATATTACAATTTTTTATTATATTTGCCCTTCAATAAACACATTTGCCATGTCAGAAGAGAGCAAACCTGTAATCCTGGAGGACAAAACGCAGCACCTAAGGGATATCATCGAAGCAACGGAAGCGGAGTTTACAGCCAGAGAAAAGTTAAGCCCCGGTGAGGCAAAAAGAATAGAGCTTATCCGCAAAATGAAAAGTGATACGGACAAAAAGGAATACATGATCATGTTTAACATCCTGATGGCCCTGGTGGTGATTTCGTCTGTGGTTCACTTCATTTTTTACGGACATTATGCGGTATTGGCAGTAACAATTGCCGGTCTTCTTTATTTTGTGCTGGTTAGACTTAAACTGAGGAACGCCACATTCAAGTTGTCGGATTATAAAAACAATTTTGACAAATACCTCTGGGAAGGTTTTTACCTAAAGGAAATGAGACATTCGGCTGTAAAGCTGGCTTTTTTAATTTTTTTTCCTTTATTGATGGTCTTTATTTCTGACCTGATCAGCGGCTCAGATGACAGGATTTCCTACTGGCTGAGTATACTGGTGGGCTTTGTTCTCAGCAGCCTGGCGTGGTTGTTTTTCTTTGGTGATGATAAAAACTCTCTCGAAATTATAGAGTCCGACCTCAGAGCGTTGCAGTATCTTTAGGAGAGTAATTGCTGTTGACAAGTAGTTGGTGCAACTTATAAGAACAAACGACAGTACAAAAATTAACGAACATACAGACGACAAAAAAGCCCACCCGCAAAATGGCACATTTGGTTTTTCCTGACATCCCGATAGCTATCGGGACCAACGCTCAAAAAACCACATTACTATTATGATTTTGCTCATACTGAGAAATCCGAATATAGAAATAAAATGTGGATAAATGCCCCATAGGGGCAACATCCTAACAAAAAAAATGAACAAAACACAAACCCCGTAGGTGTGAAAAAAAAATGCAAAATAAATATAACTTCAATAATGTCGCTCCTACGGAGCCAAATAAATCGGTCATTCAATCATTCTATTATCATATTGCTCCTACGGAGCATATATTTAGCATAGAAAACCAAATCGACCAATTGATTTATCAACTTTACGGATTGACGGAGGAAAAAATAAAAATTGTGGAGTGGAAATGAGTGAAGCCCCAGCGGGGCAACATCCTAATAAAAAAAATGCACAAAACCCAAACCCCGTAGGGGTGAAATAAAATAATGGAAAATAAATATAACTTCAATAATATCGCTCCTACGGAGCTAAATAAATCGGTCATTCAATCATTCTATTATCATATTGCTCCTACGGAGCAGAAACCCGGTCTTGAAAACCAAATCGACCAATTGATTTATCAACTTTACGGATTGACGGAGGAAAAAATAAAAATTGTGGAGGGGAAATGAGTGAAGCCCCAGCGGGGCAACATCCTAATAAAAAAAAACACAAAACCCAAACCCCGTAGGGGCAATATAAATTTTGACACGAATATAAAATGTCAAACACGTACACAAAAATATATTTACACATCGTGTTTTCCGTAAAAGGGCGAGAAAACCTAATATAGAAAAAATATGGATAAAAGCCCCATAGGGGCAACATCCTAATAAAAAAAAATGCACAAAACCCAAACCCCGTAGGGGTGAAATAAAAAAATGGAAAATAAATATAACTTCAATAATATCGCTCCTACGGAGCTAAATAAATCGGTCATTCAATCATTCTATTATCATATTGCTCCTACGGAGCATATATTCGTCTTAGAAACTGACCAAATTGGTTTATCAACTTTATGATTTGACGCAAGAAGAGATTAAAATAATTGAAAACACATAAATGATAACCTCTATGAGTAATATAAAATTATTTGAAAATAAGAGGGTTCGCAGTCAATACCTTAGCTCTTTTTTGAATACCGTTCTTCGGTTTTATTCATCATTCTTACCAAATATCACTCTTCCACTCTATTATTGTATAAAATACACTATCTTCGCCCGCTTAATTTTGAAGATAGAGTCATGACACAGCTTATCCATCCGCACCATCATCAGAAGACCAAGATCCTAGCTACTGTAGGACCTGCCTCATCCAGCTTTGACAATCTGCTGTCGCTCGTCAGGGCAGGAGTCAATGTATTCCGCCTAAATTTTTCGCATGGAACACACGAACAACACCAGGCCGTGATAGACAACATACTGGCTATCAACGAAAAATACCGTGTACACGTGGGTATCCTGGCAGACCTGCAAGGCCCCAAGCTGCGGGTAGGAAAGATCAGGGACAATAAGTTGCCACTTAAGCAAGGAGACATCCTGACCTTCAGCAATGAAGAGTGTGAGGGTACGATGGAGAAAATATACATGAGCTACGAACACTTTGCGAGCGACGTCAAAGTAGGCGAAAAGGTGCTCGTAGACGACGGCAAGATAGTGCTGGAAGTAGTGTCTACAAACAGCATAAACGAGGTAAAACTCATGGTACTCTTTGGCAGTGAGCTATCATCAAACAAGGGGGTCAACCTTCCGGATACGGTTGTTAGCCAGCCATCGCTTACCGAAAAGGACCTCGAGGACCTGGAATACATCCTGACACAGCCTGTAAACTGGGTGGCTCTTTCTTTTGTCAGAACCGCCAAGGATGTCAAAGACCTACAGAAAAGAATACGCTCTGCCAAACACATAGCCAAGGTCGTCGCCAAAATAGAAAAACCCGAAGCCATACGGAACATCAAGGAGATAATAAAAGCC
>JAKQGD010000465.1 GCA_029573365.1 Bacteroidota bacterium
TCCACCAAACTACAAACCCGAAGACCAGTATACCGGCAAGGAGGTCGGACATGTCATTGACTACAGGCATCCCGTCGCCAAATGGGCGTGTCAGCCAGGTATTGGAAAAAAGAGATTTAAAGGCAGGGAACCCGTTGACCATTCGGAATAGCAAGGTAATTGCCAGTGGCCCCAAGGTTTTGTATTCTGACTCTGATGATATACCCGGGATGCTCAGCCTGCCAGTGGCGATCATTGAAGCATACCAGGATGCCGCTATAAAAATGAGCCACCATGCTATAACTCTTGCGGTCTGTCCGTGGCCTTCTTCCATAAATGAGAGGCTCAGTATGTGGCCCCTCAGACCGATACTTTCTTTTGAATTTGTAGCACCGGCGGCTTTGAGTTCGCTAAGCACTGGGACCCGTTTTGTTATTTCCGGGTGTGTAGGTATTGAAGTAAGGTTAAGCCATACATGTGCCCTGGTGTTGCCGTAAGTTAGTTCAGTGATCTGCATCAGGCCGGCAGTGGTTACCCTGTCTGAGGAGGTACGGTCATTCCAGTAGAGGGAGGAGTCACCGCTTATGATATCGATATAGAAAGGAGAGTCATCCAGAGCAGTGAGTATCCGAGAATCAAAGCTGCTGCCGACATAACGAGCTATTGCTAAAGAATCTGATTCCAGCCTTTTAGTGAGGTAGGTCTGCAGGCGGTTAGCTGCATCTACAGAATGCAGGGGCCTCTTTGCTGCAAAAAGCAAGAGACCAGATACCAATATCAGTAAAGCCGGCAACACCAGGATACCCTGCCTGTTCATATAAGACTTATAATGTAGCCGCTAAGGTATTAAAAAATTGACATATAGAGATATAAGCATTACAAATAAATTTAATATAAATACATAAGATGCCTATAATATTGAGTAAGTACTTTGGTAATGCGGCTTTCGCCGAAAGGCTGAAAGGGAAGAAAGCAAGGTTGCACATAGTAATAATCACCTCTCAACACGCAGGTGGCTAAAAAGCTATGATAATAAAGCCGTATCTTTGCAGCGGAACACCGCTCTGTCGCTCTGCCAAAAGCGGGGAGGAAAGTCCGGACAACGTAGGGTACCGCACCACCTAACGGGTGGGACCATACCCGGTATGGTACAGCATAGTGTCACAGAAAACAACCGCCAACGTCCTCAGGGACCTGGTAAGGGTGAAAATGTGGGGTAAGAGCCCACGTGTTCATGCAGCAATGTGTGGGCAGGACAAACCTTGCGGGTTGAAATGCCATGTATATCCTGACCCTCTGTTTAGAGGCACGACTTACCCGGTCGGGTAGACATTTTGTCAGTCGGGAGGGGTAGGCAGCTTAGATAAATGACAGAGACCGTAGTCAAATACGGTACAGAATCCGGCTTACAGGTGTTCTTTTTTAACAGAAAGGTGCGGCATTTTCCGTAAGGTGAATTGCCGCCTTTTTTTGTTAAAAATGGGTCTTTTTGGGTCAAAATCCGGCAAAAATTTGTCATACACTATCCATACCTTTCCCATACCTTTCCTATGCCTTTGACTGGGAGTATCCATACAGTAAAAAAAGACACTTGAAATACCCCTGATTATCCTCTTAAAAAAGATGGTTTTTACGGCTTGTTTCTATAGTGAGACACAGATGTGCAAAAGCAATAAAGTGGTAAAACTAAAGGCGTGAAAAAAGGTGACAAAATGACAGTTTTTTATTCTTTTTTTTTTTTGTAGTTTTTACCAAATCTTTTTTTGAAAGGATGCCGGAATAAATATTTTGCCGGTGAAAGTCCTTTGATATGCAAAAACTTATTTTTTAAGATTGAGTTTCTTATAACAAAATATCACAATATTTTTACAGACAAATTCGTCTACTTCTAATCAGGATTTATAGAAAAGATGGAAGTTTTATACGGAAAAACATGTGTTAACGGGCGTATTTTTGCGTCTTAACTGAATATTTTATAAGTCGAAGAGAATGAACCGACAATTACTTACAGCGATAGTAGTCATATTTACTATCGGAATGAGCTGCGGACAATCCCCCTACATAGTCAGAGGAGACCAGGCTTATCACACCTATGACAGGCTGGAGATTCTGGGCCTCACAGATACAACCCTAGTAAGCAGTGTTAATAATCTGGACAAAAAAGAGATGTCCCTGTTTCTAAAATCCATTACGGATCAGGGATCACTTTCCGAAAAGGACATTTATGATGTCCGTCATGTACTCTCGGACCACTATGAGTTTCTGAATGATGCCGTCAAGTCAAAGGTCCACGAAAAGAAAGAGTTCAACCAGCCTGGATTTTTCAGGAATGTGGATGAAGAAGCCGAATTTGAACCCGAAGCAGATGATGACATTTTTGCCAAAAAAACCTATCAGACAGAACCGGTGCTTAAGTATTTTTACAAAAGCAGGTCCAATTTTCTGGAACTGGAAACGCCAGCCTTCAGCATGTACATCAATCCTATCGTACAGGTAGGTTATCTAAGCCAGAAGGGAAATGACCGCACCGTCTTCCAGAATACAAGAGGCGTTTCGCTTACAGCCTATATAGACAAGAAGGTATATATTTTTTCTCAGCTGCTTGAAAACCAACGCAACTTTACCAACTTTGTAGAGGACAGGATCGCCAGATTTGTTGCTCTACCGGGGCAAGGGTACTGGAAGTCCTATCAGTCAGGTGTCATAGAAAGCCTTAAGGGTTATGACTTCTTTAATGCCAGGGCCTATGTCGGCTTCAACCCTGTAAAGAGTGTCAACATCGAACTGGGCCACGGCAACCACTTTATCGGCAACGGGTACCGGTCACTATTGCTGTCAGACTACAGCAGTCCGTATTTTTATCTGAAATTCAACACACGGTTCTGGAAATTTCACTACCAAAACATCTTTGCAGAGATGAGCCCGACCACTGCTCCCCTCAACCGGGGAGACAATCTGCTGCCTAAAAAATATACCGCCACCCATTATCTTGCCTTTAAACCCAACCCAAGGATAGAAGTGGGTCTTTTTGAGACTGTGGTCTTTGCCCGCGAAAATCATTTTGAGCTCCAGTATCTAAATCCTGTCATCCTCTACAGGGCTGTAGAACACGGACTAGGAAGCCCCGACAACGTGCTGCTGGGCCTCAATCTCAAATGGAACCCCCTCACAGCTGTATCGCTGTACGGTCAGGTCGTGATGGATGAGTTTAAGTTGTCAGAGGTAAGGGCGAAAACTGGATGGTGGGCCAATAAATTTGGAGGCCAGATAGGCATCAAATACATCAATGTTCTGGGTATCGACCATCTGGACCTTCAGGCAGAATACAATGTGGTCAGGCCCTACACCTACGCCCACAGGGATACCCTGCCAGACCTGCCGCAGTATTCCGTGGCCAATTACAGCAATTACAATCAACCGCTGGCCCACCCTCTGGGAGCCAATTTCCGCGAAGTGAACCTTATAGCCAGGTACAAACCTATAAACAGACTGTACCTGCAGGGCAGGGCCCTCATAACCACCTACGGCGATGACCGCCCAGGCGAAAATTGGGGCAATAACATCCTTGCCCCACTCGAAAGCAGAGAAATGGATTACGGGAACAGCATCGGGCAAGGGTTAAAAACCCGGGTTTTTGCCATCAACATGGATGTTAGCTATGAGGTTTTCCACAACTATTTTATTGACCTGAGCGGTTCTCTACGCAATACCACTACCGACTCCAAAGTAGACCAGAGCTTCATTGGGGGAGGGATCAGGATCAATATAGCAAATGTAGGGTTGGATTATTAGCGTGTTAGCGTGTTGGCATGTTGGCGTGTTGGCGTGTTGGCGTGTTGGCGTGTTAGCGTGTTGGCGTGTTGGCGTGTTGGGTTGTTGG
>JAKQGD010000477.1 GCA_029573365.1 Bacteroidota bacterium
GGTCATAGAGGCTGACTTGATATCAGCGTTGAGGACATTGAGGCTGTTGACCAACCACAATCCAAGACTCAAAATGTACGCAAAAAACAGACCTTGGAGTGCACCTCCGGCGATTTTGTTGATAAAGTTTATATTTATAGCCTCGAGTAAAGACTCCAGTTTTCTACCCACAAACCTGATCAGGGCCATAACCAGGATAAAAGTAATCACCACACCGACCAGGAAAATGATGGCGGGACTGGTGCTTATGATGCTTTGGAGCAGGCCGATAACATACGGAGACAATTTGAGTGCGGCAAGTATGCCGATAACTACCGAAAGGCTGTCAAAGACCGTCTTTATTAGTCCTCTGGAATAACCCATATAAAAGCCAAGAGCCACAACTATGGCAACAATCAGGTCGAGAATCATGTCAGAAATTTATATTATTTTGATGCAATGATACAAAAATGTAACAATGATGTGACGAAAAATCGCCCGAAAGTAACCTTTGGAAGACAAAAGATGATCGGGAATGTACAAAAGCAGAGATGTGACTCTCAGTTAAAGTTTTTTTAACACCCGGATCAAAATGTACTAACACTGTCGTCAAATGAATACCTTTGCTTTTACTTTACACTGAAGGGTGAAGAAGATAGACAAGCTCATATCGACATCGTTTATTGGTCCGGCAATATTGTCGTACTTCGTAGCTACGTTTGTCCTTATCATGCAGTTTTTGTGGAAATACATTGACGAAATTCTCGGGAAAGGGCTGACCATCCTTGAAATGTCAGAACTTATATTTTATTATGCCATGACCCTTATACCCATGGCTGTTCCCATAACAGTGTTGATCAGTTCGGTGATGGTTTTTGGTGATATGGCAGAAAAATATGAGCTTTCGAGCATGAAATCTGCGGGCATATCGCTGATTCGTATCATGGTGCCGGGCATAGTAGTGGCTGTATTTATCGCTTTGTTTTCATTGCTGGCTTCAAACTACCTAAAACCTGCCGCATTGCTGCAGTTCAATAAAAGATTTATAGCTATCCGAAAACAAAAAACGGCACTGGCCATTGAAGAGGGTATTTTTAATTATGCCTTTGGTGAAACGGTCATTAGGGTCAACAAAATAGACAGGGACAAAAGGGGCATCCACGAAGTGTTGATTTACGACCACACTCCCAGTGACAAAAGCCTCACAGGCATCCTTTCGTCTAAAGACGGCGAAATGTATACCATCGGAGATGGACGGTATTTTGTCATGAAACTCGACTCTGGAGTGCAGTACAAGGAGCTGGAAAAAAAACAACAGCTGGGCTCGGCCAAAAGGGACATCCCGTTTATGAGGATTTATTTTGACCAATGGACCAAGACCTTTGACATGAGCCAGTTTGACCTGGAAGAAGGACTCCTTAATTTTAACCGAAACAGGGAAGACATGATGAATACTGTGCAGTTGCTGAGGTCCCTGGATTCTTTCCGTACACATGTGAGGACAAATCGGGAAAAAATAAATTCCGGAATAGAAAATCTGCTTACCGGCAAACCGGAGATCAATGAGTCCGGGCAGGAAGCCGGGATTCGGGGAGCCACCATTCCGAAAGAACGTGAATTGCCGGCCATGGTTAGAAAGGTGGTTCAAAACCAGGATTCTGTTCGTACACGTGATTCTCTAAGGCAGGCCAAAGATGCCATGGTTAATTCACTTAGACAAAAGCAGCCTCCGGTGGCGCCCACCTCTAAAGCCATCACAAAAACGACAGACCAGGTAGTACTCAAACCGCCGGTCACCATCTCCCCCAAAACCCCGGATAAAAAACTTATCAGGCAAAAAACCGGTATAAATGTGGGTAATCTCAGGCATTTTGCACAGTCGCTTGACTCAGCAGACCTGCGTGATGTCATAACAAGGGCACAGACAAATCTATCAAGAGACCGGGACCAGATTCTTAATACACGCTCCGTCAGTGCCGACCTTGTAAGGAGCTACCAAAAATATATGCTCAGACTTAATCAACAGTACAGCTGGGCCATGGTATGCATTGTTTTTCTCTTTATCGGGGCACCTCTCGGCAGCATCATAAGAAAGGGCGGATATGGGTATCCTTTACTGGTAGCCATCCTTTTTTACATGATTTTTATTATCTCTACCATTTTTGGTGAAAAGCTTGTCAAAAACGAATCAATGGGAGGTATGCTGGCAGCCTGGTTGCCATGCCTGTTGCTGGTTCCCTTTGCCATCCTTCTGACCATCATGGCCCTACGCGACACCAAGTTCAATACCTCCTTCCTTACCCACTGGATTCAGGCATTAATGCCAAAAAAATCAAAAGACTGATAACAGCGTGGCAGACCCACATCCTCAAATAAAATTTGCCTGCTAAGTGCTTAAAATAGTTGGTTTAGAATATGGTTTCGAATACTGTACTATATTCAGTATTAAAATTCGTTTTTAATCGAAATCGAGGGAAGTACCTGAATGTGTATAAGCATTCAGGGTGTAAAAATGATTTTATAAAATCGGTTGTGATTTAAAAACTTTGTCTTAATTTGTGCTGCCATTTGCGACCTTTCACACTTCATAAAAAATCAATTGAGAATGAATCTTCTTTACAGGGGTATTTTGTATTTGCTAATTTTCGTTCCGGGTGTGGCACTTTCCCAGATTACCGTAACCATATATGAAGACCTTAATGGAAATGGGAGTCAGGATGTGGGCGAGCCAGGAATAGGAGGCTTAGCTCCCCAACTCTTTTTTGACCAGGATATGGATGGAACCACGGCGGAGTTCAATACAATGATTGTGCCTACTCAGCCTATGGCTGGCACCTATGTGTTTACTGTGCCATCAAATGGCTTTTACCAGGTAAATTTCCAGAACCCTGCCGGCAGCTATATTTTGTTAAGTCCGGCCTCGGGTCAGTCACCTTTAATTAACTATCCTGCGGTTAACAC
>JAKQGD010000492.1 GCA_029573365.1 Bacteroidota bacterium
GGAGGGCCGTAGGTATTCTGACGGCTTGCATCAGGCCCTGGAAGCCAAAGAAGGGGTCAAAATCGGTGACATCACACAAACATATGCCACTGTAACATTGCAGAATTACTTCAGAATGTACCACAAGCTTGCGGGCATGACCGGTACGGCTGAAACCGAAGCAGGAGAATTCTGGCAGATATACAAACTCGATGTAGTTGTCATCCCTACCAATAAACCCATCATCAGGGAGGACAAAGAGGACCTCGTGTACAAAACTTCCCGCGAAAAATTCAATGCCGTCATCGACGAAATAGTCACACTCACCTCTCAAGGCAGACCCGTACTTGTGGGTACCACTTCCGTGGAAATATCTGAACTCCTCAGCAGGATGCTCAATCTCAGAAACATAAAGCACAACGTACTTAACGCGAAGCAGCACCAGAGAGAAGCCGAAATCGTAGCAGAAGCGGGACATGCAGGTACCGTCACCATTGCCACCAATATGGCAGGTCGGGGTACAGATATCAAGATCAATGAGCAGGTCAGAAAAGCCGGTGGACTGGCAATTATTGCGACAGAGAGACATGACTCACGACGAGTAGACAGGCAGCTCAGGGGTCGTTCAGGACGTCAGGGCGATCCGGGTACCTCGCAGTTTTATGTTTCGCTGGAAGACAATCTCATGAGACTCTTCCAATCCGAAAGGATAGCAGGACTCATGGACAAAATGGGCCACAAAGACGGAGAGGTAATCCAGCACAGCATGGTAACCAAATCTATAGAAAGAGCTCAGAAAAAAGTAGAGGAAAACAACTTCGGCATCAGAAAAAGACTCCTCGAGTATGATGATGTTATGAATATCCAGCGTGAAGCCATCTACAAGAAGAGAAACAATGCACTATACGGTGAACGCCTCGCTGTTGACATACACAATATGTTTATAGGCTCGGTCGAAACCATCGTTGACGGCAATAAAAAAGCCGGTAACTTCGAAGGATTCAGGCTAGACTGTCTGTCATCACTCGGTATAGACCCTGCCATCAATGAAGACACCTTTAAATCCATGTCTACAGATGAGCTGATAAACCAGACTCTTGATGAAGTGATTGACAATTATTCGGCAAAAAGCCACCAGATTACCAACTTCCTCATGCCTACCATCAGACAAGTCTTCGAAAATGAAGGCCACAGGTACAGGAGGATAGCCATACCTTTTACCGACGGCCGAACAAACCCTCTGCCCATAGCCGCCGACCTCAAGCAGGCAGTTGACAGCAATGGAGGCCTCCTGATGCGTGACATAGAAAAAACCATAACACTGGCCATCATCGACGACCACTGGAAAGAACACCTGCGTAGTATGGACGAACTCAAGGACGCTGTCCAGGCAGCTTCATTCGAACAGAAGGATCCGCTGGTCAAGTACAAGATAGAAGCGTATAATCTTTTTGAGGACCTGATAAACAAGGTCAACAGAGATGTTAGTGCTTATCTACTCAACGGAAAATTGCTGATACAGCAGGAAGTCAAGGAAGCAAGGGTGCAAAAAACCGACCTAAGTCAGGTCAGGACCAGCCGCGAGGAAGAAGCCATCAGGCAGGCAGCTGAGGGCGTATCCAGAAAGACAGAAAAAGTTGAGACTTTCAGGCGTACAGAAGAAAAAGTAGGACGCAACGATCTGTGTCCATGCGGAAGCGGCAAGAAATATAAACATTGCCACGGCAAATAAACTTTCAGCCATAGTCATATGCCTGAGATAACAATGCAGGACCGCGAGGTGCTATTTATGAAAAGGTGCCTCGAACTCGCCTCTCTTGCAGGTAATGCAACGGGGACAAATCCCAAAGTAGGTGCTGTTATTGTCCATGAGGACAAAATCATAGGCGAAGGATACCACAGAAAATTTGGTGGACCACATGCAGAAATTGAGGCTCTTGCCAATGTCAGCCCTTCTGAAAGACCTCTGATAGAGGGATCAACCATGTATGTCAGCCTGGAACCTTGT
>JAKQGD010000495.1 GCA_029573365.1 Bacteroidota bacterium
CAGCACAGGTGCCAACCTCGCTAACAGATCCATGGTTTATCTCGGTGTATCGGGTGACGGCGACACAGCTTCTATAGGCATGGGACAGTTTGTCCACGTTATGAGAAGAAATCTCAATATGACCTACATAGTGATGAACAACGGCTGCTATGGGCTCACTAAAGGGCAGGATTCGGCTACAGCCGACCACGGATCTATATCGAAGTCAGGGCATGTCAACAGTTTTGAAGGTATCGATCTATGTGCCATGGCCATCGAACTGGGAGCTACGTTTGTAGCCCAAAGCTTTAGCGGTGACAAGGCCCAGCTTATACCCCTCATAAAAGCCGCCATGTCACACTCAGGATTTGCCCTCATCAATGTGGTCTCGCCCTGTGTCACCTTTAACAACAATCCTGGATCAACCAAGTCTTATGATTATGTCAGAGAGCACAACGAAGCTCTCTCCACCCTTGATTTTGTACCTATCAAGGAAGAAATAGTCACAAGCTATGACCATACCAGCGTTAAAATGCTGGAGATGCACGACGGATCCCAAATAAGATTGCACAAAATCAATCCTGCATGGAATCCTGAAGACAAAATATCAATCATGAACGCTCTGCAGGTGGCACGCCAAAAGCATGAAATACTCACTGGCTTGTTGTATATAGACAACGACAGCACCGAACTCAACGATCTGCTTAATTCCACCATGACACCTCTCAATCAGCTGACGGAGAGGGACTTGGTACCCCCTAAAGGAGTCCTTGAGGACATCTGTGCGACTTTGAGGTAGAATACAATTTTATTGACCAATATTCCCTGGTCAATAGCAAACGAGATATTTATACGAGCGGTTCCTGCTGACTCAGGCAGTGAAAACTTCCAAGGCCCCAGATGATATCTACGGAGTCTATGCCTAAGATTTTACGGCCCGGAAAACATTCTGACAGTATCTCCAGAGCTTCGGCATCATGGCGGTCGTCCCTGAACGTGGGGACTATAACGGCTTCGTTTGAGATATAAAAATTAGCATAAGAAGCAGGCAGACGTTGTCCTTCGTACTCCACAGGAGTCGGCATGGGCAATTCCACGATGTTCAATTTTCTGTCATCTGGCAGCCTGAGTTGTTTAAGGGACCTCAGGTTTTCTCTCAGGATATCATAATTCTCATCGGAGCGGTTTTTTTCCACGACAGTGACCACAGTATCTTCATTTACAAAGCGTACGATGTCATCTATGTGTCCGTCGGTGTCGTCACCCACGATGCCCTCCCCCAGCCACAGGATGTGCTCCACCCCATAATACTCCACAAGATAGTTTTCGATTTGCAGCTTACTAAGGCCCGGATTACGATTGGGATTAAGCAGACATGCTGTGGTAGTAAGCAGGGTACCCGCTCCGTTAAAGTCCACACTTCCTCCTTCCATGATGATACCGGGATGAAATACCTGCAGACCCAGCTTATCGCCAATAAGTGTGGGTACCACATCATCGAGATCATAAGGTGGGTACTTGTCTCCCCAGGCGTTGTAACCCCAATCAATGATGGCTTTTTCTTTACGTTCGTGGTTTATGACAAACGCTGGTCCATGGTCACGGCACCAGGCGTCGTTGGTAGGGTGAAAGTAAAAAGTGAGGTTGGAGAGCCGCCGATCCAAGTTTTTGGCATACCTTGCAAAACTGCAGTTTATAAGCTTATCCAGGGCAAACTGTTCCATGGCAAGGTCAGCCACGTTGATGCACACTTTCTGATGATCAGCCACTTGAAGAATAAACTCACAGTAAGGATCGTATATCAGATGTATCTTGCCGGGCCACGATTCTTCCTTATGGGGCCAGGACAGCCACATGGCACGCTGTGGTGCAAACTCCGCAGGAAAATGAAATCCCAGTTCTCTGGGCGTCAGGTCAATCTTCATCGATAAACCTTTTTGTAATAGGCTGATAACTGTCGATCCGCCTGTCACGCATAAACGGCCAGTGTATTCTGAATGAGTCTGCCTGGTCGAGATCTACGTCTACAACCCGGGTCTCCTCCTTGTCATGGGATGCCAGGTACAACAATTTGCCCTGACCATTGGCCACAAAACTACCTCCCCAGAATTTCATGCGGCCTTCCTGCTCAAAACCTACTCTGTTGACACTCACCACAGGTATGCCATTGGCTACGGCATGTGACCTCTGGATGATTTGCCAGGAGTTGTATTGATCCGCATTTGTTTCATCATCCTGACTAGTCGCCCACCCTATGGCGGTGGGATAAAACATTATTTCTGCCCCCATCAAAGCGGTAATCCTGCTCGCTTCGGGGTACCACTGATCCCAGCAGATGAGCACTCCTACTTTGCCATATCTGGTGCCAAAGACTTTGTAGCCGAGATCGCCCGGGGTGAAGTAAAACTTCTCATAGAAGGCAGGGTCATCAGGGATGTGCATTTTACGGTACTTACCCAGATAACTGCCATCAGCGTCGAGTACAGCCGTGGTGTTGTGATAAATGCCCTGAGCCCTCTTTTCGAAAAGAGAGGCTATAATGACAACCTTTAGCTCACCTGCCAACGCCGCGAAAATATCTGTGGACGGGCCGGGTATGGATTCGGCAAGGTCAAAATTGTCATAATCTTCCACATCACAGAAATACAGGGAAGCAAACAGTTCCTGCAGACACACAATCTGAGCTCCCGCAGCAGCGGCTTTGCGAACTTCACTTATGGCTTTATCTATATTTTGCTGCTTGTCGGCCGTGCAGGACATCTGCACCAGACCAACCTTGACATTTCTCATGTGGACCAATTTTGGGCAAAAATAAGAAAAATCAATCCGCCTAACCCAAAGATGGCCGGTGGATATTCTTTCTTTTTCCGGATTTAAGTAAGTGTAATTCTTATTTAATCTCTTCTACCTGATACACCAGATAGTCCGTATCTCCCTGCCATGGAAAAGCATCAACGAGTTCCTTGTAGTGGACCCTTATGTTTTTACCCTCCAGATTCTGAATCTGATTGTACACATCATTATTGGCCACAGAAAATTCAAATACGCTTTCCTTATTCATGATGGCGGCACCTGCCAGTTGAAGCTGGCCCTCGTAGGTCTTGAAAATCTTGCCTTTCTTTGATATTTTGTAAAGCAAGCCTGTCCTTGTGCCCTCGCTCAGGGTGTATGTTCTGTAGAAATAGTAAATCCCGCCAAAAAGCAACAGTCCTAAAATCAGGAATATCATCAGCTTTTTAAAAAAGGAAGAAACCTTCTGTTTTGTTGTTTCTAGTGACATGAAATTTCGTTTTGTTTTACCTTCTGAATCATCAAAATAATCAATCTACCAACTAACGAATATAACATGATAAAAGTTTCAATCTTCCTTTCGGGAAATAAACCTTAGAGACAATGAATTGACGCAGTGTCTTGTATTTTTTGCGGTTAGCCTTTCGCCTGTAAAAACATGCCCCAGATGTCCTCCGCAGTGATTACAGATAATTTCTGTGCGGCGGCCGTCGCGGTCCGGAACCTTGCCGACAGCTCCGGCGATTTCGTCATCAAATGCCGGCCAGCCGCAGCCGGAGTTAAACTTGGATTCAGAGTAGTACAGAGGTGTATTGCATCTGCGGCACACATATGTTCCCGGCTCATAAAACTTGTCGTATTCGCCTGTAAAAGGCCGCTCAGTACCTTTGTGGACAATGACGTACTCTTCCTCAGGAGTAAGCGGATTAAAAGGTTTGTTCATATCATTCGTTTTTGATAAGGTGGTTAAATTTTTGCCGCAGCTTTGCTATTTTGGGAGGGATGACAATAGAACAATAGGCCTGTTCAGGATTTCTGGCGTAATAATCCTGATGATATTCCTCAGCCGGGTAAAAAGGCCCTGCCTCAGTAATCTCAGTAACAACAGGGTCAGGCCAGATAGCTGAGGCCTCTGTATCCCTTGATTCGATGGCTGCCACCTTTTGCTCTTCATCGGTATAAAAGACAGCAGACCTGTATTGAATACCCTTATCCGCTCCCTGCCTGTTTAATGTAGTAGGATCGTGGGTCACCCATAAGACACTCAGTAATTGCCTGTAGCTGATCACTTCAGGATCAAAATCGACCCTTATTACCTCAGCATGGCCCGTTGTTCCCATACAGACCTCACGGTAAGATGGGTTTTTAATGTGGCCGCCCATATATCCCGAAATTACCTGCTTCACACCATTGAGACGGGTGAAAACAGCCTCGACACACCAAAAGCATCCTGCACCAAAATACGCTGTATGGGTCATGATATGTTATTTATTTTAATCATGGAGAATAATAAAAAAGGTTGCCTTATGGTTCAATACATCTTAATTTTTAAACATAGAAGTTTTCTTATACCGGCATCCAGAAATTGGGTATATTTGTAACAGACATTTTAAATATTGGGGTTTTATGGCAGTAAAAAACAAGACCACCTTTACCGGGGCCAGCGTCACAGACTTTATCCACACGTTTGTGGAGCAGGAGCAAAAGAAAAAGGACAGCTTAAGGTTGATGAACCTGATGAGTCAATGGTCAGGGCTGGAGCCAAAAATGTGGGGCCCCACCATCATAGGGTACGGGAGCTACCGCTACAAGTATGCCAGTGGACATGAAGGCGATGCCCCCATAATCGGCTTTTCTCCACGAAAAGCAGCCCTGAGCCTGTATGTTTTCAGCGGCAGGGAAGACCATATGTACCTGCTCCGGGATCTCGGCAAATATACCATGGGCAAGGTATGTATTTACTGCAAAAAACTGGATGACCTCAATCTGGGCCAACTGGAGATTTTGACCAAACACAGCCTGAAATTTATGAGGGAAAACTACGTCTGCTCCTCCGAATAGTCATCCGGGTACAGGTATTTACTGTCAATTTGCGTTTTGAATTGATGGTATGCCTAAATTAGTCCGTTTGTACATCTTACTTCAAAGCAAAATCCCAAACGCCGCCAGCTCGTCAGCAAGGCCCGCGGGACTTCTGAAATGTATAGCATCGATGCCTGTTTTGCGGGCACCTTCGACGTTGGCCTGATTATCATCGATAAATACGGCTCCTTCCCTTCTTATTTCAAACCGTGAGATCATCAGGTCGTAGATGGCAGGATCAGGTTTGATTAATTTTTCGCGGCCCGAAACAAGTATGTCATCAAACCATGACAAAAACTCAAACCTCCCGAGTGCCACAGGAAAAGACTCAGCCGACCAGTTGGTCAGTGCGTACAGTCGATATTTATTGCTGTTTTTGAGGCCTGATAAGATGGATACGGTGTCGTGGAGAGCATCGCCAAGCATATCTTCCCATCTGCCATAATAGCTGCTGATTTCTGACTTGTATTCGGGAAACTCTGACGACAACAAATCCGTAGCTTCGGCAAAAAGACGGCCTTCGTCCTGCTTTTCGTTCCATTTGCTGGTGCAAACACGCCCCAAAAAATGCTCCATGGCTGCTTCCGTCCTGAATATGCTGCGATAGACATACCTCGGATTCCAGTCAATCAGCACACCCCCCAGATCAAAGATTACAGTATCTTTCATCACTAAATTTTAAGGTGTTACAGCCTGCGAATCTTGATGTTTCTGTAGCTGACTTCGTCCCCATGATCCTGCAAACCTATTCGGCCTTTTTTGTATGTACCAAAACCCGGCATAGTTTTAAACTTGCTGCCCTCTACCATTTTTTTCCAGTTGTCATCCCACAATGTCGTAGAAACTACTTTTTCGCCGTTTAAAAATAAATCCAGTTTGCCACGATTAGATCTTATGACTGCAAGGTTCCACTCGCCATGTGGTTTTACGGTTTCGCGACTGCATGAAATCAGGTCATACAAATCACCTGCTCTGTGCTTAATAATCTTAGCATCGGGATGCCCATTATTGTCCAGTACCTGCATTTCGGGGCCTGTTTCCCACGGCCAGTTGTACTTGCTTTTGTCTTCGTGTATATAAAAAATGATGCCACTGTTGCCATCCTTTGCAATTTTCCACTCCAGCTGTAACTCAAAATTATCAAATTCTTCATCACTGATGATGTCACC
>JAKQGD010000498.1 GCA_029573365.1 Bacteroidota bacterium
AATATGGTTCCTTCCTCATCCAAAAACCTGTATACCCCGGGTTCGTGGGGTATCGTATCGGCCATTGCCTTAAAATCTTCGTTTTTCATCCCCGGTCAGACTTAATTGCCCTGCATCGTGCTCTCCATACCTTTTAATATATAATATGCCGTCCTTGGATTGGTAGCCAACGGAATATTGTGCACGTCACATAACCTCATCAGCATCTGCACATCCGGTTCATGGGGATGTTTGTCCAACGGGTCCCTGAAAAAAATAACAACATCTATCCTGCCCGTTGCCAACAATGCAGCGATTTGTGCATCACCTCCCTTCGGACCTGAAAGCAGACATTCCACATCAAATCCTTCTCTGGCTATATGCCCTCCCGTGGTGCCGGTAGCATATATTTTTGTTTTCGAAAGAAACTCTTTGTTGGCCACTACAAACGACACCATTTCAGGTTTTTTACCATCATGGGCTATCAATCCGACATTTATCATCCCTTTTCTATTTGTTTAAATTGTGTACATTTACCTTTTTGAATGGTTGATATTAATTTTTTGCAAAATATGAACTTATCTCTAAAGTACTTTCATATAACATCAAAATTTGCCCTGACGTTGATGATTATGGCATTTTCTGCCACAGCAGCAAGATCTCAGGCATCTAAAATCATGACCCCGGATGTCTACAGCGAGTGGAATAAAATACGGAATATAACGTTATCTGACAGTGGCCATACCGTAATTTACACGCTTGAACGCGAAACGGGTGACAAAATCCTATGCATCTATGACGCCGGCCGGGATACTACAATAAGATTCCAAAGAGTCAGCAAGGCCATCCTTGACCCATCAGGCAGTTTTGTAGCTTTTTCAAAAAGCCTTTCCTATGACAGTACCCGCACTCTCAAAAGAAAAAAAACCGCTAAGGACAAAATGCCCAAAGACACCCTGGTATTTTACAACGTTTTGAATGGCAGCTTTCACGAAGTGCCAGATGTGAGTGACTTCTCCTCTCCGGGAAAATATCCTGGCATCATAGTCTATAAAGTCAAGGAAAAATCAGAAGAAAAGAAAGACTCGACTTCAGAAAAACCTATAAAAAAGAGGGTATGCGAAAAACAACTTGTCATCATAAGAAACCTTGTTTCCGGCAGGGAAGACACATTGCGGTATGCTGATGATTATCACCTTGCCTCTGCGGCCCCATTTATGCTTTACAGCCAGTGTGGGGGCGACAGCACAGCAAGATATGAAGTCATAATGAGACGCATTGATACCTCAACAGAACAGCTGCTGGCCGACAGCAAGGTAAAAGTGACCAATCTGTCCTGTGATAAAAATGGGCGTATGTTTGCGTTTATGGCTCTCACAGAAAAGTCTGATGCTTTACAAAAACCATACAAAGTATATTATGCCTCAGCAGCGGATTCGGCAGCAAGACAAGTGGACTTGTCTGTACTGTATCCTGAAAAAACCAAAATTGTGGCAAGCACCGACCGCAAAATCTCCTTTTCGGAATCATCCGGAAGAATGTTTTTTGGCATGGCTCCCCTGTGGCCCGTAAGGGACTCCACCTTGCTGGAAGACGAAATCGTCAATGTAGAAATATGGCACCACGACTCACCCAGGCTGTATACTCAGATGGACGCCCGCAAAGACGAAGACAAAAAAAAGACCTACCTGACTATGTACGACATAAACCTTGACACATTGGTAAGACTGGAAAACGAGGACACCACCCGCTGCATCACATCACTTAAAAATGACGGCAGGTTTATGCTACAACTCAGAAACAAAGCATACCAAAAGTCAGTAACCTGGTTGGGGGACAGTGCTTCGGATTTCATACTCTATGATACTGAGGCACAAACACAAAATCTCATTTTGACCGGTGAAGAAGGCACTCCTTCATTTTCACCCGGCGGCAGGTATGTTTACTGGTGGAGCCGCCCCGACTCCATATGGAAGACCTATGATACCAGGCGTTCGCAATTGGGGGTTCTGGGCTTGTGGTCAGACACCAGATACCACGACGAACTCAATGATGTACCTCAGAAAGCCGGACCATACGGCATCGCTGGCTGGACAAACGGAGACCGGGCCGCCATCGTATACGACAGATATGATCTGTGGAAGGTAGATCCTGAAAATCCACTGGCCAGCGTCAGGCTCACCCAGGGCAGAGAATCCGGATTTGTGTACCGGCTCATTGATACCGATGAAGAAAACGAGACGACAGACACAACCAGGTTACAGCTGCTCCACCTGACATCCGAAGTCGACAAATCAGAGTCCTATGCCTGGTGGAATATAAGGACAAACACCATCACCAATGTCACGGGTGGCAATTTTTCGTTGTCAAACAGAACTTTAAAGGCACGAAAAGTTCCCAAATTTATTTATACCAAAGAGAATTTCCAGATTTTCCCTGACCTGCTGATGGCAGATTCTACATTTGCAGCCATTAAAAAAATATCGGATGCCAATCCGCAGCAAAAAGCCTATAGCTGGGGCTCCTGCAAGCTCTTTGTTTGGACCAATCTCCGTGGCCTCAAAAACGAAGGCATGGTCTTCTACCCTGCCGGCTTCGATCCTGATAA
>JAKQGD010000505.1 GCA_029573365.1 Bacteroidota bacterium
CTCTACACGGGCCACGTCACTTGGATCACTGAAACAGGCGTACGAATTGGGCCTTTTTTCGGGGTTAAGCCGTATAAATGTACCTTTGTCTACAAGCTTCTGGCAAAAGTGATTGTATTCCTCTTCACTACCTGTACAGTAATACACCTCTTCTGCCTCACAATATCGGGCTACATCTGCTACCCATGATTTCAGGTCTGTCTTTTGTGACCCCAGCCCTGCGGAGCTTTGTTCTGTCGTATTCATATCTTTGGTAAAACATTTGATTAGGAATACAAAGATACCCAATTGCAGAAATATGGTAATGCCATTTTTGTTTATTTTTAAATTTATCCTAATGACTCTTTTTGGGTTGTAATTACCGAAATCTGTCAAAAGTTGACCAGATTCTGTAAAAAATAGATATTTTATACCTTTATAACTGTAAAATACTTGACAAATATTTTCAATGCCTTATCTTTGCAATAAATACTATTATCGAAAATAAATTTTTAATCTATTTTATAAAATCTCAAAAGAATAAACTACCAGGACTGAAAATTTTCTATTTTATAACTTTAAAATTACAACTATTATGAAAAAGCAATTCCTTTTTTTGTTCGGTTTGTATGTAATTTTATTTAGTGCATGTGTGAAAGATTCATCTGACTTTGCTGAAAAATCTACTTTTCGTTCAGAAATGGTAACCATAAGTATGGTTTTCAAAAATTTGACACCAACGGGAACTTAGTGCAAGACAGCAGCTCAGTGTTGATTAATATAAACAGCAACAACAGTCCTGCGGCACATATGATTTGTACAAATGTAGTTTGCGGAAATTCTATAATATTTTATATTGATACTTGGTCTGCACCCAATGGACAGGGCAGCATGTGCCAAAGATTGGAAAGTCAACCATTTGCTCCACTGCCCGTGACGTTTATTGGTGTGAATTTAAAGGTAGAGAAAAATAAAAATATAATTACATGGGCTACCGCCAGTGAAAGTAACAACGACAGATTCGAAATAGAACGCAGTGCTGATGGTCGTCTATGGGAAACCATAGCCATTGAAAAGGGAGCAGGCTCAAGCAGCACGATTTCATCTTACAGAATTGAAGATTTGGACCCTCCGGCAGAGGCTTTTTACAGGATACGTCAGGTCGATTATGACGGGGCATCCAGTCTTTCTGATATGGTCAGGGCAGTATTGCAATCTGACGATAAAGGATTGGTTTGCACTTTTGACCCTTTTAATGTTGTCATTATCATAGATGGAGATTTAAATTTTCACGCTGACAATCAAATCTGTATATTCTCTGCTTCCGGCACGAAGTGTATGGCGATGGCAGCAGGCAACAGTGGTGGTCAGATGGATATAAATCACTTGCCGCCGGGATTATATTTTGTCAGCTGGTCCCACAATCAGGAAAGAAAGACAATTAAGATAGTGAAATCTTAAAAATATTTGCTGGTCAATGTAATGGCTTTTCGGAGGGTGACTTTTTGAAAAGCCATTTTTATTTTTTACATGATGCTTTGATGTGTATCTTTGCAGATGTGACAAACCTGGAAGCATCTCCTGCACCTTATGTGGATTTCCACACGCATCGCCTGATTGAAGGATCAGAAACCATAACTGTGGTGTCCATGAATGGAATCCCCGACCGCGAAGCATTGTTTTATACGGCTGGATATCATCCTTGGTGGCTTGGATTAGTACTTACCTCCGGGCAGCTGGAGACTATCCGGAATCTTTATCGCAATGAAGCAAGCTGCCTGGGTATAGGCGAATGTGGCCTCGATGCCTTGAAAGGCTTGCCTTTGGACCTTCAGGAAAAAAATTTTATCATGCAACTGGAACTGGCTAACAGTTGTCAGGCTCCTGTAGTCATACATTGTGTGAGGGCATTTGACCGCTTGCTTCGATTGGCAAAAACATATAAAAAAACACCGTGGGTGGTCCATGGATTTGTCAGGAACAAGGTTTTGGCCCGTCAGGTACTTGATGCCGGCCTGTATCTGTCAGTGGCCCCTGAAAACCGCATGAACAGTTCTTTTTCTGAGACACTTGCGTACCTACCTGTTGAGGATATTTTTCTGGAGACAGACAGCGACAGGAGTCTTTCCATTCAACAGAGATATAATATCTTTGCCCGGCTGAGATCTCTTGAAGAAAATAAGCTCAAGGAAATATTGTTCGATAATTTTAAACGATTCTTTGCACAAAAATGGAAGTTCCCGCATGGTTGGAAAGGACAGAACTGCTGACAGGCAGTGAGGCATTGGTCAGACTGGCGGGATGCCACATCTTATTAGTAGGCCTCGGAGGTGTGGGCAGTTATGCTGGTGAGTTTCTGGCCCGGGCAGGGATCGGCAAAATGACCATAGTCGATGGAGACGTGGTGGACCCTACAAACATAAACCGACAGCTACAGGCACTCCACAGTACTGTAGGTATGCCGAAGGCTGAGCTGATGGAAAAGAGGCTCACTGACATAAACCCTGCACTGGAAATTACAGCCATCGGCAGGTTTCTAGAGCCGGAAGATATGGATAAACTTATTTCTGAGCAGAAGTTTGATTTCGTGCTCGACTGCATAGACAGCGTTACGCCTAAACTCACGCTTATACAATCTGCCCGAAGGCACAAAATACGAATCATCAGCTCTATGGGGGCAGGCGGAAAGTCAGATCCATCAAAAATCAGGGTTGCCGACATTTCTGTCACTCGGGAGTGCAAGTTTGCTCAGACGGTTCGCAAAAGGCTTAAAAGAATGGGCATCCGCAAAGGGTTTCCTGCGGTGTTTTCAGAGGAGATACAACCTCACGATTCGCTGAAGATGACCGACGGCACCAGATATAAACGTTCGTTCTACGGCACCATTTCCTATATGCCGGCGTTGTTTGGCATGACTATGTCTGCAGAAGTAATCAGAAGGCTTGCAGGCCTAAAATAAACTGCAAGTGGCTACGGCTTATTTTTTTGTGCCGGTAAATCCGCACGTATCCATCAAGGTAGTGCCTATGGGTACAGGAAAGCCGC
>JAKQGD010000533.1 GCA_029573365.1 Bacteroidota bacterium
TATATGCTGGTTAAATCAGAGTTATACCCCAATCCTGCAACCGATATCCTAAAAATCAACATCCGGGGCATAGAAGGTAACACGGACCTCCGCCTCTTTGACATGGCTGGCAGAAATGTGTATGTGCAGTTAGGCTTACGGCAGGGAGAAAACAGCATAGACATATCAGGACTGCCTGCCGGCACCTATATCTATAAATTGTACCGGGGCAGCCGGGAGGCCGGACGTGGGGAAGTGGTGAAATATTAACAAACCCCTTGACAGTTGTAAATAAAATCCTTATCTTGGCATTGCAAATCAGAGGCTCCTGAATCCCGCACCCCATTCCGGTACTTTCTGAAGAGGACTTATATGGATTTTATTTATTTTTAAACCTTTTAAAATTATGTATTTATGAAAAATTTAGTTACCTTGCAACCTTGCAACCTTGCAACCTTAGTTTTTGGTTATTAGCAAGTGTGTTTTTTATGGCCATGATGGTCAGTTCCTGTACAAAAGATACCGGCGGAAATGAAAAATCTGCCCCACCACAAGAATTAGATGCTGCGACAAAAAAACGTATAGATGAGATAAATGACTTTGTCACAAGGGTAGGCAAAGAAGTTGATACTAGAGCGGATTTACCATCCTCGACTTTTTCTTCTGAACTAGAAATGACAAAACTAGTAGAGGATGTGGTAAATTACCAGTATGGCCACAATCCGGTGTTGTTTTCGAATTTTGTACAAATTGAAAAAGCTATTAGCCTCAATTTAGATAATGAAGTACTTGATACCGGAGATTCGGATATTCTATATTATTTAGTGACAAAGAAAATTTCCGATGAATATAAAATAATAGCGAGTAATTATAAGAGGTTTGCTTTGCTCGAATTTGAAATTTTGGAAAGAAAAGCCAATGCACTTGACTTAAAAGCTATTATTTTGTTTGGAACAGAACTTTCTACGTTTGAACCTGGAACAGGAATCAGCGAAAGGTCTAGAAAAAGAATATATTATTTTAATGAATATGATTACATGGAAGCACATCATGGTGAAGATTTTTTACCTGAGAATTGTTCTTATTATTGTAATACTTCAAATTGCTCTTTTACAAGTAAGCAAATTTGTCAGAAAGGATTTGATAATTATTGGCACTTACAAGATTTATTGTGCTGTGGGACCTGGTTATCCATTGAAGTCTTCCCCCTCACTTCAGATCATTATAATACTTATCCACGTTATGTCTCAGGCTGGTGGGTTGGGCCGAGATATCAAGAACCACCATGCTTAAATAATTTGCAGCTAAATGTTTATGCCAATGTTACAACAGACCACTTGATTTCTGTAGAAAATTACAAGCAAAAAAAATGTTTTTATCTGGCGGGATATGATGGAAATCATTATTACCCAATTGAGGATCAACGGTACGTTTGGAACGCCTTGTCAAAATGGGGTAAATTTGTAGTAAATAACCCACCTGATGTATTTCCTGATGTTCAATAGTCAATGATATGAAAAATATTTATTTTTATTTTGGGTTAGTATTGTTTTTAATTTACCAGGAAGGGTTGGCACAACAAGCCATCCCTACTTGGGATTTTAAAGGACGGGGAAATGCTTATACTTCCATAGCCGGTCAGTTTGACTTGAGTGGCAATTTTTTAATGGTTTCGAAAAAGGCTGAGGAAAATGATGGTTATGCAAATCGGCTCATAGTTTACGACAAAAACACAGAAATAGTTGCAGAAAAACCAATGTCACAGGATCAATATGACATCATGTTTCTCGATATTATACAGGTAAAAGGTGCCGACGAAATTATCTTGTTAGGTGCAGCTACATCAAAAAGGCCATTCAGTTATTACGAATATGATAGTTTTGTTTTTATGAGGTTAAATGACAGATTGGAAGTTTTGGATTTTAAAGTAGAATACATAGGCAGTTCTTTTGGCTTTAGACATATAGGCCACCATGCCGAGCCTGATCGTATTCTGATTGTTATTAGTAGTGACTGGGGTTTTGAAGTACACCCTCCTGATCCAAATTTTTATTATGAAACAGTCTTTTTGGCGATAACTTGGGAAGGAGATTTAATTAGTCAAGAAATGATAAAAGACGCACAGGGCAGTTGTCAATGTGTTATGCCCTCTCCACAGGGAGGTTATTTTTGTCCTGGATTTTCAGGTTACATTTTGAATGATAATTATAAATTTCTCAGGTACGAAGGCACTTCATCCGAATCACCAATGGCTGGAGAAAATTCAACTCTTCATTTTGCAAACCTAAATAAAACGTGCTTATTATGGACATCGAATAAATATTTGATAAACAATACTTTTGCCAGCTATTTAGGCAATCTTAAAAATGGACAAACTGTACTTTTTTTGATGGACGCATATGATTTTGAAATAAAAAAATCTATACCTATTGGCTTTGGTTCCAGTGCATTTGGCTCACATTCTATGTCAATAACCAGGGATTCTTTTGTATATACAGGCAATTATACCATAGTTTTTTCGGTACCTGAGACCATTGTGTTGGCAAAATATGATAAGCAGTTAAATAATGTTTGGCAATTAAATTATACATTGCCGGGATACAACCATGCTATTGCAGGTATTCAGACTACTATCGATGATGGATTTATCATTTACGGGTACAGAAGGGAAAGTGGAAAACCCTCAGAGGGTGTGCCCTTTGTTACAAAATTTGACGAAAATGGTATTCCTACAGGTACGTCTGAAGGTTATATGCTGGTTAAATCAGAGTTATACCCCAATCCTGCAACCGATATCCTAAAAATCAACATCCGGGGCATAGAAGGTAACACGGACCTCCGCCTCTTTGACATGGCTGGCAGAAATGTGTATGTGCAGTCAGGCTTACGGCAGGGAGAAAACAGCATAGACATATCAGGACTGCCTGCCGGCACCTATATCTATAAATTGTACCGGGGCAGCCGGGAGACAGGCCGGGGGGAAGTGGTGAAATTGTGATTTTATATTCCATGCAATAACGCCTTCTTGTACAAAGTGTTCATTTCACAATTTTTTCTATATTTGCAGACATTTTTGTAAAGCTAAATATAACAGTATATCAGATGTCTACCAGAAAAGCGTTAGTCTCGGTCTTCCTTTGCCTGATTTTTATATGGAAGTTGGCAGGTCAGGAATTACCTCTCAACAGTCAGCTTATTTCGCACGTTCCATTTAACGAAAACAGCTCTGGCATGTGGGGTTTTGTGGATAAAAAAGGGCTCAAATATGCCGTTATTGGCACCGCATCGGCTACAAGGGTATACTCGCTGGAGGACCCGGCCAATCCCATAGAAAGGTTTGTAGGACCCGGAGCGGTAGGTATATGGCGTGAGGTGAGATACTACAAGGAATACATTTATGTATCCACGGATCAGGGAGCCGACGGCCTGGTGATCATTGATATGACCAAGGCTCCCGACACCATAAGCTATTCCTTTTATAAGCCGGAACTTACTGTAGGAACCACTGTCAAGAACCTGGCGAGGTGTCACAACATTTTTATCGACGAAAAGGGATATTGTTATATGTCTGGCTGCAATATTAACAATCGTGGTGTACTTGTCTTTGACCTGAATCAGGACCCTCTGCAACCACCTTTTGTTGGTTATATTGACGAAAGGTACTCCCACGACGTGTATGTAAAAAACGACACGATGTACAATGCAGAAATAACCAGCGGTCAGCTTGCCATTTATGATGTCAAAAGAAAAGACAGCATCCGCCTGCTCACTGCCTTTAATACGGGAAGGAATTTTACCCATAATGCCTGGACTTCTGATGACAGCAAATATGTGTTTACAACTGACGAAAGAGCGGATGCCTGGGTAGAGTCGTACGACATTTCCAATTTCAATAACATAAAATTGCTTGACAGATGGAGGCCTCTGCATTCTGAAGGCAGTGGGGTTATACCTCACAACACATACTATCACCGGGGATATCTGGTGACAAGCTACTATACAGACGGCGTCAGAATTATCGACGCACATAAACCCGACAATCTGGTAGAAGTAGCTTATTTTGATACCTGGAACGACCCTCTGCGATGTCACAACGACTTTTACGGCTGCTGGGGAGTATATCCACTAGAAGATACGGACCTGGTTTATGCCAGCGATATCAACAACGGTCTGTACATCATAAAAGTTGATTTTAAGCGTGCGTGTTACCTGGAAGGCACAGTGGTCAATGATCTGGGTGTTCCTGTCAGCAATGCGAAGGTGGAAATCATATCGTCACAGCTTAACCGGGATTTTACGGGGCCTTCGGGAGCTTTTAAAACGGGCCAGGTGCATGACGGCAGTCATTTGGTGAGGGTAACACACCCTGATTTTGAAGCCTTTGAAACGACGGTCAATCTTGTGAGAGGCCAGGTAGCAAGGCTGGATGTAGTGATAAATCAAAAAAGTGTTGTAAAGGCCAAATTTGATATTCGCAACAATTCAGGTCAGCCGGTGCCCGCAAAAATAAAACTCATAGCTCCTGAAAAAACATATGAGTACTCTGTGGATAATGGGGTAGGAGAATATAACCTGCCTTCCGGAAAATACAACCTTTACGTTTCGGGGTGGGGCTATGACAATCTTGTGGTCGAGGCTCTTGAAATAAAGCAAAACCAGAACAATGAGTTCAGATATGATTTGGCTCCGGTGTATACTGACCATTTTGAAAACGACCTGGGGTGGACCATCTTTTCTGAGTCGGGGGTCAGGGGTTCGTGGGTGCGTGCAGTGCCAAGGCCTACATACTATATCCAGGGTGAGGCAGCAAATCCCGGCAACGACTCAGATGATCAGGGCAATGTTGCATTTGTTACAGGAAACGGCATCAATGGGGCATCTTGCGATGATGTGGACAGCGGACTGACCAGCATCACTTCACCATATATGGACTTGACCGGTTACAACGACCCTGTGGTCAACTATGATGTTTATTTTTTTAACGAAGGCGGTACATCACCCATCAACGATACCATGGTCATCAGGCTTGGAAACGGTGTGGAAGAGATTATTCTGGACAAAATCGAAGGTCAGACCGATGGATGGCGTCAAATACGCAACAGAAAGATATCTGATAAACTTACTATTACCCAATCCATGTACCTGGTGGTGGAAGCATCTGACCAGCCTGGCAGTCTGGGCCATATAGTGGAGGCGGGATTTGACAACTTCTCTGTTTCTGAGGGGGCCTCATCTGTTGCAGACCCACAAGATGAGAATTGGGAGATTTATCCAAATCCAGCTATTGACAAACTATGGGTCAGAATGGAAAAATTTTCAGGTCCCGTAGGTTATCAGATATTTGACATCACCGGCAAGTTGGCGGGCACCGGCATATTGACTGACAGATTTGGTTCAATACATACAGGGCATCTTTCCAATGGAATTTACATTCTTAAGACCAAAACGGGACAGGCTAAGAGGTTTGTCAAAAACTGATTTCAGGATACCCGGGTCACAGTAATCTTGTGTCCATTGAGCAGGTCGGAAGCCGGCATAGCTTTCTTACCCTCGGCTTTTATGGATGTAAACCAGATATATCCGTCGGCACATCTGACTTTCAATATTTTTTTGTGGTCAGTGACTATATCGCCAGGCTGGTGGTTATCGATATGAAATTCGTGCCGGCTGTCAAGTATTTTATATTCTTTTCCGCCGATGTTACACCAGGCCCCGGGATAAGGGCTTAGTCCCCTGATAAAATTGTGCACCTCGCCTGCTGTTTTTCCAAAGTCTATGCGGCATGTTTCATGAAATATCTTAGGAGCTTTGGTAGCCAGGGAGTCATCCTGTCGGATAAAAACCACTGAATCAGTCTCAATGTGCTCTACAAGCTCAGTAGCCACCTCAGCAGCCAGCATTTTGAGACGGTCATACAGAGAACCTGCATTGTCAGTTTCATGTATTGGTTCTGATCGGCGTATCGCAATGTCTCCGGTATCAATTTCATGTTTGAGCCTGAAGGCGGTCACACCTGTCTCTTTTTCTCCGGCGATAATGGCATGATTGATGGGTGCGGCACCTCTGAATTTTGGCAGCAGGCTGGCGTGGAGGTTGTAAGTGCCTTTAGGAGGCAGAGTCCACACAGCTTCCGGAAGCATCCTGAATGCCACAACTATTTGCACGTCTGGCTTAAGGCTCTTTAACTGGTTTAGAAACTTTTCTGATTTTAGATTGGAAGGCTGTATGACAGGAATGCCATGATTTACAGCATACACTTTGACAGCAGACTCTATCAGTTGTTTGCCGCCCCTGCCTCCATAGCTATCGGTACTTGTAACCACAGCTACAATGTTTGCCCCTTTTTTAACAAGGGCATCAAGTGTTGGAACAGCAAATTCCGGAGTGCCCATAAATACAATCCTCATATCACGTATTTGATTTACAACCATATGCAACGTAAAAAGCGGCCAAAGGTTAATGAAAACAACCCTCGGCAGACGTAAAAAAGAAAAATTATTGCCTTTGTTGCCAAAATCTGCCAATGCTTTGCCAGATTCTGTCAGATAAAAATATTACGGTGACTAAAGCTATATCTTTGTAACGGACATTGACCCTTTAATTATGTTGCATTGACAAGCATCATTTGATTCTACAGACTCCAAAAAATGCTTTCAATTGCACCCGAATTGAAAATAAAAACCTCGGTTTTCCGGGGTTTTTTGTTTTTGTCCTCGCCGTAAATTGTGTCTATGCAGGAAAAACCGTTACTTTGCACGATTAAAATTTCGGATCCATGTACACAGCAGTTTTTCCGGGTTCCTTTGACCCCATTACGCTTGGGCATGTTGATCTCGTCAGGAGAGCCATTCCTCTGTTTTCAAAAGTTATAGTAGCTGTAGGTGTTAACAATCAGAAGTCCACACTTTTTCCATTGGAAAAAAGAATGGAATGGCTAAAGGAAGTATTCAGCGAATATCCGACTGTTGAAGTAGCCTCTTTTTACGGGCTTACCGTAAGGTTTTGCGAGGATAAGGAAGCACATTACCTTATACGCGGTTTAAGAAACGCCTCTGACTTTGATTACGAAAAGACCATTTCCCAGTTAAATAATATCATCGGCAAAAATGTCGAAACCATCTTTCTGATCAGCCAACCTGAATATTCCCACATCAGCTCCACCATAGTAAGAGAAATAATCAAGGGTGGGGGCGATGTATCGGCATTTGTACCTGATGTAATTTCTAAGGAACTTAAGACAAACAATAACCAATAGATAAATCCTGACCATATGTCCAACGCTTTTTTTAAAGTGCCTGTGGCTGTAAATGAGCCCGTACTGTCATATGCACCCGGCAGTCCTGAAAAGGCAAGGGTTAAAGCTGCCCTTGCAGATCTCAAAGGCACGACAATAGACATACCCATGTACATCGGTGCAAAAAAAGTTTTTACTGACGAAAAGAGAACCATAAGGCCACCACATCAACTCAGTCATGTACTGGGAACCCATGCCGTAGGTACTAAAGACCATGTACTTGAGGCCATAAATGCTGCTCTGGAAGCCAAAAAAGCATGGGAAAACACCAGCTGGCAGGAAAGAGCTGCCATATTTCTCAAGGCTGCAGACTTGCTCGCCGGACCTTACAGGGCCAAAATGAATGCCGCCACCATGCTGGGCCAGTCCAAAAATATCTTTCAGGCAGAAATAGACGCAGTATGTGAGCTGGCAGATTTTTTTCGGTTTAATGTCCAGTTTATGTGCGAAATGTACGCTCAGCAGCCGGAAAGCTCCAGAGGTATATGGAACAGGATGGAATACAGGCCCCTGGAAGGTTTTGTGTTTGCACTAACACCTTTTAATTTTACCTCCATCGCCGGTAACCTTTGTGGAGCCCCAGCCCTGATGGGCAATACTGTGGTTTGGAAACCATCGGAGACACAGATATATTCGGCCGCTGTCATCATGGAAATATACGAAGAAGCGGGTCTGCCTCCCGGAGTGATAAATCTTATATACGTGGATGGACCCACAGCCGGTGAGGTGGTTTTTTCACATCCTGACTTTGCAGGCATACACTTTACGGGTAGCACAGGTGTTTTTAACCGCATCTGGAAAACCATAGGCGAAAACATGTCCAATTTCAAAAGCTACCCCAGGCTCGTTGGAGAAACAGGCGGCAAAGATTTTGTCGTAGCCCACCCATCTGCAGATCCTAAGGCCGTGGCTGTTGCCCTGTCCCGAGGAGCCTTCGAGTATCAGGGGCAAAAGTGCTCAGCTGCATCACGGGCATACATTCCGGAGTCTCTCTGGCCCGAGGTAAAAAAATTCCTGCTCGATGACCTCAAAGATTTCAGGATGGGCAATCCTGAAGATTTCAGGAATTTTGTCAACGCAGTAATTGACGAAAAATCATTTGACAAAATAGCCACCTATATCGAAAATGCCAGAAATGACAAGGACAATGAGATCGTAGCAGGCGGCAAATGTGACAAGTCCGAGGGTTATTACATCCAACCCACCGTCATAAAGGTTAAAAAACCGTATTACGTGACCATGTGTGACGAACTTTTCGGGCCTGTGCTGACTCTCTATGTATTCGAAGACTCAAAATACGAAGAGACTCTGGATCTTGTGGATCAGACCGGTCCATATGCACTCACAGGAGCTATATTTTCACGCGACAGGTATGCACTTCAGACAGCAGTGGATAAGTTGAAGAATGCGGCGGGAAACTTTTATATCAACGACAAACCTACCGGGGCGGTGGTGGGTCAGCAGCCGTTTGGTGGTGCCAGGGCTTCAGGAACCAATGACAAAGCCGGCTCGATACTCAATCTTTACAGATGGGTTTCTGCCAGGACCATCAAGGAAAATTTTGTGCCTCCGCTGGACTACAGATACCCTTTTTTAGCAGAAGAATAGACGCTTTTGAAGTCAAAAAGGTAACTTGTGTTACTTGCAGCACTTTTTGCTGCGGCCAACACATCTAATAGCGGGTAAATTTTGTTTAGCAAGTATACGTAAACATAATCCATCATGAAATTGGTATACGGTATCTTGAGTATTGTGGTTTTGATGTCTTTATTGTCTTGCGGCAAAGATGAAAAAGGCTCGGTAAATCTTCGCATTAAAGTGATGTACGGTGACAAGCCATTCAGGATGTTTGAAGTTTTTCCTTACCCCGTGACAGGCGAAGATTTTAGAATGAACAGACTGTCGTTCTTTATGTCAAATTTTACCCTCAGGTCTTCTGGTGGTGACCAGAATATTCTTGACATAGACTACCTGGATCTGACCAACAGCCATACAGCTCCTGTGGCACCCAATG
>JAKQGD010000585.1 GCA_029573365.1 Bacteroidota bacterium
GATAAAAAGGGCCATAAAACTAAGCACCACAGACTTAGAAAGTGCAAAAACAATAATGCAGGCTCCAAACACAGCCACCGAGAGAAGTAGAGTTTTGCCCTGATTACCTTTTAGCGGATACGTGGTAAGGTAGAGAATCGATAAAAAATTGCCCAGGTAAGTGGCCGACATCAGCAATCCAAATGTCTGTGGGCCTACATGGAGTATGTCCTTGGCAAATACAGGCAGAAGAGCCACTGCTCCGCCAAAAAGCACTGCAAACATATCAAGACTCATCGCCCCAAGTAGTGCCTTTTGTTCCCTGACAAAGACAAGGCCCTCGATGACACTGTGCCATGTTCTAGTTTTGCCCTTGTCATAGGTAATGGGTTTTTCGCTGATGCTAAAAAAAATAAATGCCGCTATTGCGATGAGCACTGCCACAACCATAAAGGAAACAGATACATCCATAAATCCGATCATAAGCCCGGCCAAAGCAGGACCGATGACGGCTGCAATGAGCCAGCTCATGCTATTGACAGATGCGGCTCTGACCAGGGTTTCGGGAGGTACCAACTGGGCAAGGATGGCAGAAAAGGCAGGCGAAATATAAGCCCTGACCCATCCTGTGATGCCCGTAAGTATAAAAATGGCAGTTTTTGACACATTGACGGTATTGGTTACGGTCCCAGAAGTAACCACTGCAAAAGTGAGCATAACAAGGACATAGGCAGCAAGACATGACAGAATCAATGTTCTTTTCTGGCTCGAATCCACTTTTACACCTGCGGGCAAAGCAAATAGAATGGCCGGAATCACCTCACTGAGGCCCAAGACGCCGAGAGCCAATTTGCTTCCCGTTAATTCGTACAGATACCACCCCAGCAATACCGGGACCATCTTCATTCCTGAGGTAAAGATTACCCTTGTGGCCAGTAACAGCGAAAATTCCCGGTTTATGATATACATGCAGAGATCAGGTGGCTCAGACTTTGAGCTTCTTCAGGTTTTTAATGCTTACGCCAATAGAGTCTAAAGGCGGCATGGTCCTGCATACATCCTGCTCCACATAAAAAAGTTTGTTGCCTGAGAGTTTTCTGTGTTTAAATATCTCTTTGTAGTCGATAATGCCTGTGCCTACTTCGGCAAAGTTACCCTCGGGGGTTGTGTCCATGTCCTTGATATGCCACAGAGGAAAACGGCCAGGATTTTTTCTGATCAATTCCACACTGTTTACCCTTGCCTTTTTTATCCAGTAATGATCTGCTTCAAATTTCACCAGGCCTTCGTCCGTATTTTTCAAAAGGATGTCATATGGAACGGTGCCATCAATGGGGAGAAACTCAAATTCATGATTGTGGTGGAAAAATGTAAGCCCATACTTCTTCGCTACCAGGGCTGATGTGCTGAGGAGGTCGGCAAATCGTTTATAATCGTCGATGGTCTTCCTTTCGTCAGGCGGCATCCACCCCACCCCAATAAATCTAAAACCCATATAGGCACAGTCCTCACAGACCTGCTCAAAACGATGCCTGAGGCCATAAACTTTGTCTCCCTCGTTAAACCCCGTCGACACATGTCCGGAATACATTTTCAGGCCGTAATTTTTAAGCATCCCTAAAAATTCTTCTTTCGTCTTTCCATAAAATTTCCCGTTAGAATACCCGGCATTTTCTACATGTTTATAGCCTGCAGCACTAACCCTCTGTAGGGTCATCTCAGGGTCTTTATACATTTCAGCCCGGACAGTATACAGTTGTAAACCTATACCTTCCTTGCTTTTGGCAAGCTCCAGGTCGAGAAAAGAAGACGGAAATAGTATGGTGCCGGCAGCCATAGAGGCCCCTATTTCTACAAATTGCCTGCGTTTCATTTTATTTATATTTTTTTTTTAATATCTTGATTTTCAGCTCAAGCCCAGAATCCTGGCAAGCAATAAATCGTCCACTTCTGCTCCGGCAAAATCATCAAAGGTTTTTGCTGTTACCTCTATGATGTGGCTCTTGATAAATGGTGCTCCTTCTCTTGCTCCTTGTTCCGGCGACTTAATGCAGCACTCCCATTCCATTACTGCCCACCCGTCATAACCATACTGCGACAACCTGCTGAAAATGCCTTTCCAATTGACCTGACCGTCACCGGGCGACCTGAATCTTCCAGCCCTGTCTTTCCAGTCTGCATAGCCACCGTAGACTCCGCAACGTCCGGTAGGATTAAACTCAGCATCCTTGACGTGAAAAGCCTTGATCCTTTCGTGGTAAATATCGATGTATTCGAGGTAGTCGAGCTGCTGCAGAACAAAGTGACTCGGGTCAAACAACAGACAGGCTCTGGCATGGTTACCTGTTTTTTCGAGAAACCGTTCGTAGCTGATGCCGTCAAACAGGTCCTCACCGGGGTGCACTTCATAACAGACATTTACCCCGTTTTCGTCAAAATGATTGAGGATGGGCAGCCATCTTTTAGCCAATTCTTCAAATCCCATTTCTACCAGACCCGGAGGACGCTGAGGCCAGGGATTCATGGTATGCCACAGCAGGGCTCCCGAAAACGTGGCGTGGGCTGTGAGGCCAAGGTGCCTACTTGCTGTACCAGCGTTTTTAACTTGCTTTTTGGCCCATTCTGTCCTTTCTGCCGGCTTTCCTTTAAGGGCATCTGGTGCAAAATTGTCAAACATAAGATCATAGGCCGGATGCACTGCTACGAGCTGCCCCTGCAGATGTGTGCTCAGTTCCGTGATTTCCAGCCCGTAGGATTGAATGCGGCCCCTAAGTTCATCACAATACGTCTTGCTCGTGGCGGCCA
>JAKQGD010000587.1 GCA_029573365.1 Bacteroidota bacterium
GCCACAAGCACCTATCTAGAGGGCAAAGAAGTAAATCCGGACACCATAAAAGAGGCAGCCAAAGTCATGATCTCAGAGATAAGCCCGATAAGTGACGTTCGCGGATCTGCACAGTACAAAAGAGGTCTTTTGGAACATTTGTTTTATGCCCACTTCCTCGAGCTCTTTCCAGAACAAATTAAAATGGAACAGCTGGTATGATAAATATCGATGCAAAAAATCACGTCCGTGGCAAGTCGGTCTATATGGATGACCGCGAAGAGCTCAAGGGTACACTTTATGCAGTACCTTTCGACCTACCGGTAACACATGCACACATAAAAAGCATAGACATCACCGAGGCAGCCGCCATGCCCGGTATCAGGAGGATTCTTACCGCTGCAAACATTCCCGGCGAAAATCAGATTGGGGGCATCCTTCCAGACGAACCCCTCTTTGCTGATGGCGAAGTACATTACCGTGGCCAGGTTGCTGGCCTTATTATAGGCACATCGGAACATGCCTGCCGCATAGCCAGAAAGAAGATCAAAGCAGAGTTTCAAGTCTTGCCAGCAGTGACCTGCCCCAGGGAAGCTCAGGCTAAAAATATGCTCATCATACCTCCTAGGACATTTAGGTGTGGTGATACCGCTGCTACCTGGGACCTCTGTGACCACATCATCAGCGGGACTGTAGAATCCAATGGCCAGGAACACCTGTACATAGAGACACAGGGTGCGTATGCCTGGATCAAGGAAGATGGATCCGTTTTTGTGGCGTCGTCGACCCAGGGACCCACGGCCGTCCAAAAAACAATCGCCAGGGTACTCGGCCTGCCCATGCACAAGATAGAAATAGACACTGTGAGGCTGGGAGGAGGCTTCGGCGGCAAGGAGGACCAGGCTACTTCATGGGCCGTCATGGCAGCTCTTGCTGCAAAGCTGATGGCATGCCCTGTAAAACTGTCGCTGCACCGCATGGACGACATGAGGATGACAGGAAAAAGACATCCCTACTCCTCGGATTTTAAAATAGGCCTGACCAAAGACCTCTCTATTATAGCCTACGAAGCTGTTTTTTATCAGAATGCCGGAGCTGCCGCTGACCTGTCACCGGCCATCATGGAGAGGACACTGTTCCACTGCACCAATGCCTATTATATACCCAACGTCACGGCCACAGCCTGGAGTTGCAGGACACACCTGCCCCCAAATACAGCTTTCCGCGGTTTCGGAGGGCCACAGGGCAAATTTGTCATAGAATCCGCAATAGTTAAGGCTGCAGAAACCATTGGCGTAAAGCCACACGAAATACAGAAAAAAAACCTGGTAAAAGACGGAGATGCTTTTCCCTACGGTCAAATCGTTAAAAATGCCGAAGCCATAAACAGCTGGAGCGACTGCATAAGAACCTATGACCTGGAAAAAGTCAGGAAACACGCCGAAGACTTCAACAGGCTAAATCACAGATACAAAAAAGGATATGCCGTGCAGCCTATCTGTTTTGGCATTTCGTTTACCAATACCATGATGAACCATGCCAGAGCCCTGGTACACGTATATCAGGACGGCAGTGTCGTGGTGAGCACCGCTGCCGTGGAAATGGGACAAGGCGTGAATACAAAGATGCTGCAAATAGCCTCAGACATCTTTGGCATAGAGTCGTCGAAGGTGAGAATAGAATCCACCAATACGCTGCGGATAGCCAATACCTCACCCACTGCTGCAAGTGCAGGTGCAGATCTCAATGGCAAAGCACTAACCCTTGCCTGCCAGGCCATAGCCGACAGATTTAGGCATATGCTTCACGAAGAATTTGGCTGGGCCAATGTGATATTCAGGGATGGCAAGGTGGCAGATAAAATAACGCACAACTTTGTCACCTGGGAAGAACTTGTCACCAAGGCTTTCCAAAAAAGAATTTCGCTAAGCGAACACGCCCATTACAGCACACCTGACATCTTTTTTGACAAATCAAAGGAAAAAGGACACCCGTTTGCTTACCACGTATATGGCACCGCCATAGTGGAAGTTACCGTTGACT
>JAKQGD010000592.1 GCA_029573365.1 Bacteroidota bacterium
TGTGAATGGTCAACCCGAGTATTTTCAGGGTGTCCAGGTATTTCTGGGGAATAATATCCTGGATTTTGTTTTCCAGGATCTGCTGATCCGTTGGTGCTATTTTTTCTTCTTTCTTGCATCCGGTGAGCAGGAAGGCAAGTGCCAGTACTGCGAATGACAACTTTGCCAGTAATTTTGATGTGTTTTTCATGATAATAAATTTATGGTGATGAATGATTGAAAATTGGTTTAATAAGCACGGCTCAGGAAGGTGTAATTGCCGCTTTGTCCGAGTACCAGCTGGCCATTGTGCAGGGTATATTTGATGTAGCCGTACAACTGTCCGTTTTGTTCAAGGTACAGGTAGCCGTTTTGTACATACCATTTGCCGCATTGCGCGTTGCCGCCGCCGTTGTTGTAACTCCAGTCGTTGCCGCTGCTCACGGAGCCGCCATCTGTTACACAAACGGTGCCGTCTGCATTCAACTGATAGTAGGTCACGGAGGTGTAAGACGCGTAGTCGCCGTAGCCGCTGCTGGCTATCATATCCTGGTGCATCCAGGTGCCTACGATGCTTTTGTCGATTTTTTTGCTTTGTGCGAATGCGCTGCTGATAGTCATCATTACTAAAATTGCGAGGGTGGTGATTGCTTTCATGGTGGTTGTTTTTTTGTTGTTTGTAATTGTTTTATTTGATAGTGTAAAGTTCCGATTGTGGAAGTGTTTTATCTTCAGCGGAAACCACCGATCTAAAAACTCAGGGAAAACCACCATATCCCTTTTTCCTCCGGGCATAAAACAGGCCGCCTTGCGGCGGCCTGCCCATTGTCTGTACAAAAGGAAAAACGTTTCGGTATTATTCTGTGAAGAAAAACTCTCTGGAAGCCCCGGATTCACTGGTTAGAATGAGCTTTTGCTGGGATGGCTGCAATTCATACATATAGATTTCGGTAGTGCCGTCTTCCATGTCCAGTATCAGTTTGCTGTTGCTTTCTGTCGACCAGCTTAGTTCACTGGTCACCGGTGTATCACCACCGGAAATGGTAATGGTAAATACACTTTCCGTACCGGAGCCATCTTCATTCAGTTCCAGCTGGGTGAGGATATTGAACGAAGGAGAGATGCTTCTGTTGTGGCTCCAGATACCTTCAAGGCGATCGTCCTGAGCAGAATGGATGGATTCTTTTTTACATCCGGTGAATACAGCGGCGATGGCGAGGAAGGCGATGGCCAAATATTTCGGGAAGAAGGTTTGCTTTTTCATGACTGATATTTTTAAATAATGAAGAATGATTTTGAACTTGGTTAATAAACGATATTGCTGATCAGGATTTTCTGGGTGGAAGAAGTGTTGGTAACAGTAGTGAATGTATCTGTGATTTTGGTAACTCTGTTGTTGCTGTCAAAGGTGTAAGTAAAATCGTGGAGGTCGCGTCTGTTGCCAAAATCGATGATTACCTGTCTGACAAGCTTGTTGTACAGTTGCATACTACTGATGTTTTCCTGTTCCATTACTTTGAAATACTGCAGTGGTTTGAGGAAAACCGGTAATTCGTTGATACCTTTCTGGTACGGCAAATTATCGTGGTAGTTGATATTGATGGTTGCCTCCGCATTAATCTGAACCATATTGTCGTTGGTATAGTTTACCACACCCGCGGTGAAGAATGCGCCACCGTTTCTGTTCTCCAGTATGCGGCTCAGTTTTCTGACATTGTTCTGGAAATTGACCTGTGCATTGGCCATGAAGACAGACTTAAATGTTTTGTCGTCGTTAAATGTCAGCACCTGACTGACGACAGATGCGTTTTGTGATTTAAAGCTTACACTGTTGGCGGAGAGAATCACAGAATCCACGATATTGCCGGATTTGGAAACATATTTGCTGAGTTTGCCCTGTGCATCGTAGAGGTAAGTCTGGGTTCTCACGGTAGCACCATTGTGGGTGGTTACGATTGATTTGGGCTGAAAGGAAACCGGTGGAACGGCTACTACCGGTGGTGAGGCGG
>JAKQGD010000594.1 GCA_029573365.1 Bacteroidota bacterium
GAAAATATAACCATAAGAGAGATGAGAATGCCTCCTGCCGGCCCCCACGCAAATGATGCTACATCTGCAGCTACCGCTTTGCTCTCAGCGAGTCTGGGCAGCGGTAGTACGTACAAAAAGGCCAGATTGACCAGAAAATACAGGCTTATACAGACAATAAGTCCGGTTACCAGACTGCGGGGTATGTTTTTTTGCGGTTCGGTGACTTCTCCGGCTATAAAGGTTATATTGTTCCATCCATCATATGCCCAAAAGACAGCCGAAAGAGCACCCGCCAGTGCCATAGCTTTCTGCCATCCAAAGGGTGACTGCTCACTGACATCCACAAAATGGCCGATGTTTCCTTTTCCGGAAGCAAAGAGTCCTGTCACCAGCAGGATGATGGCTGCAGCTTTGAGAGCTGTGAGAAATCTCTGCAAGCCGCCACTCATGTGTACACTCAGGCAATTGATCCAGGTCAGGCCTACAAGCAACAGGGCTGTAAGCATCTTGACACTCAGGTCCATCACAGGATATATGTTTCCAATCAAAGGAATATGGAGTCTATATCCCGTTGCTATCTCCTCAGGAAGCCGAGGCAGATGCAAGTAATAGTCAGCATATTGTGCTGCTACATAGGCTATTGACGCATTGCCTGCCGTGTTGAAAACTGCAAAGGAAGCCCAGCCATATAGAAATGCAAATCCATCGCCATACATTTTTTGGAAAAAGACATACTGGCCTCCCGTCTCGGGAAACATAGAAGCCACTTCTGCATTGCTTAGAGCTCCGCACAAGGTGATGATGCCTGCCACTATCCACACAGTTAAAAAAAGGTAGGGATCGCCCAGTACACTGGCCACAAAGGCAGGCTTCATAAATATGCCTGAGCCTATAATGCCACCGACCACGACTGCTAGTGCCGTCTTATAACCTATGGTCCTTGACAGATCAGCCATTGTTCATACTTTCGGCGAGAAGCCGGTGAAAGTGATGAGTACCTCTCTCACGTGTGACCGAATACCTGCCCTGACTATAAAATCTGGACCTTACACCTTTCTGTACTTGAAGTACGATGGCTTCGTCTTCCATTTCTACTTTGTCCAGATCGCTGCCTGCCCCTTGGTTGTACCTGGATTTGTCAAGCATATAGGTAACAAAAGATATCTTTGTCCGATTGGCGGAGAGTGGTTCTACAATGTTTAGCGACAGACCCCATGGATAAAAATTGAACATCATATTTGGAAAAACCCAGAAATAATACGCCGCTACTGGCTTTCCGTAATCCGGAGAATTTTGCGGGAGGTCAAAAGTGTGGTCATTTTTTTTGCCAATGCCTATCTGAAGACTGGACCACGGATAAAAAATCTCGGTTTCGTAGTCGCCAAAATCCAGTTGCTGGCTGAGCCCTTCGTGCACAAAAGGTATGTGAAAACCCTCCAGGTAGTTTTCGCAATATAGGGCCCAGTGGGCGTCCAGATAATAATCCTTGCTGAGGTCGTCATACCTCACGAGGGATTCTATAGGAAAGAAAGCCATTCTGTCCGCCATATCCTTAAAATATGTTGCAGAAGAAATATTGGCGTCAAGAGAAGTAAAAAGCAGTGGGCCAAACCTCATTACGGGTAACGAAGTGAGATTGTCATCGGGGCACGGAAAATCCTGCACTTCCTCAAATTCAGGCATGAAGTTCATGTCACCTTCCAACCCGAATACCCTGCCATGGTAGCCGCATCTCAGTTTGTTTGTCCTTCCTGCACTCGTGACCAGCAGATTGCCTCTGTGGGTGCATACATTGCTGAGGCATCTGATCTCCCCGTTTTTATTCCTGACCATGGCCAGGGGTTCGTCTAGAGTGCCGGGCAGCAGATCTACAGGATAGGCCCATCCGTTTTCAGGCAACATCCCTGTGTCACCCACGTAGTGCAGCCCGCGGGAGAAGATACGCTCTCTGCTCACTTCAAACACACCGGGATCCGTATAAAAAGACGAATCTATGGTCCTGGCTCTGGATATGTCGGGATCTACAAAATAAGGTGGTCTGTGCATGATGTCAGTGAATTTTTATAAAGGTAATGGCTTTTTTGATTTTGAATAAAATATATAGTTGATTTTGAATGTTTACTCCGAAGATAAATTAGTAACTTTGTCAAAATGCCTGCCATGGAAAAATTAACCTTCCTCATTGGAGTCCTTCTTGTTGTCTTATCGTCATGTTCTGTAATAGAAAAAGCTTCAAATCATGAGTTTGATTCGGATTATTATGTCTTACGTGGGCTCGGAGACACCATTACCTGGGCTTACGTGGATGTGCAGGGGAGCAAATTGGATGTGTACAGGGCTCCTTTAACAGCGGAGTTGACACCTTTTTATTCCATAAATCTGGAAATGAAGGATTCGGTTTGTCACCACCCTGTAACTTTTACCGCTAACACCCTCGACCTTGATTTAACCTCCGTGCTGATGAAATACAGGCCCTCATTAGAGTATGTTCCAGCTCAGCTGACTACAGACTTTAATGCAGCACTGTATGCAGGCTGGAGACATGACAAGTATTACATACGGACTCAGGTAGACCCTTTGGGCAAATGCAGTTATAAGATGATTAACAGGGGATATGATTTTGGCTTGTTTGCCGGCTTGGGTAGCACTACCATTAATACTTTTGCCAATCCAGGTGGATTGAGATATGATTACAGCGGCCTTATACTACAAGGGGGAGCGGCTGCCTTCCTTGAGACCTCGTTTGCGAGCTTTGGCCTTGCTGTGGGTGCTGACTACCTGCCGGGAAAATACAATACCCACTGGATTTACCAGCGTAAACCCTGGGTTGGTTTTGTCGCAGGTATCGCATTAAAGTAAACTTCTATTTATTCAGATACCAAAGCAGCTTTATTTCTGAATTTCTTTTTGTTATAATTTTTCTGCCAAACCTACAGTTCTGTATCCACCGGTACAGATACGGACTTTTAGGGGCATTTGCAGTGACAATTTTTAATACTGCTTCGTTTTGACGAATATAAGGCAGTCATTTAAAATTTAAAAGATATGACAAAAAGGAATTTTTTGCTGATGTTGCTGGCTATGTTGTTTGCCGGAATGTCAGCCCAAAAATCAGGTATCAAATCTGATGTCAGGGAAGCGACTGTATACCTGAACGGAGCCTTCGTAGTTCGTGAGGCTAAAGTCACTCTTTTACCGGGGTCCAACAAGCTGGTATTTTCTCCATTGCCGGCAAATATTGAAGCTTCAAGCCTCCAACTCTCTGTCGAGGGCACTGAGGAAATTGTTTGGGTTAAAACCAAAGCAAAATTCAGGAAAAACCCAGGTGATTCTATCCTTCTGCTCAAGCTGGCAGACACAC
>JAKQGD010000607.1 GCA_029573365.1 Bacteroidota bacterium
ATATTAACTCTTGCAGTAACCAATCTGGCATATAACACTTCCTATACCATTTCAGTCGGTACAGGGGCCACAGATACTGACGGAAAAGCCCTGGCATCTGCATTTTCAGGCACATTCAAAACAATTGCATCTTCTTCAACAGTGACATCTCCTGTAATATCCACCGTGTTCCCTGTGAATAATGCGCAAGATGTAAGTACTGTTACAGATATTAAATTAACATTTTCAAAATCTATGAATACAACAGCTGTTGAAAGTGCTGTTTCATTAAAAGATTCATCTAATACAGCGGTGACTGGCACTTTCAGCTGGAGCAGCAATGACACGGTTTTAACACTTGTGGTAACCGGTCTGGCAAATAACACTTCCTATACCATTTCAGTCGGTACAGGAGCCACAGATACTGACGGCAAAGCCCTGGAATCTGCTTTTTCAAGCACATTCAAAACAATTGCATCTTCTTCAACAGGGAGCTCTCCAACAATAACATCCGTGTCCCCTGTGAATAACGCTGAAGGTGTAAGCACCGGGACTACAATTAAAATAACATTTTCAAAAACCATGGATGCCTCTTCAGTTCAAAACGCTTTTTCAGTAAAAGACCCATCCAGTACAGCTGTGACTGGCACTTTCAGCTGGAACAGCAGCAGCACAATACTGACTTTTACCCCCACCACCGGCAGTTTGCAATACTACAACTATACTATAGCAGTAGGTACAGGAGCTAAAGACTCAGTCGGCAATGCCCTGGCAACAGCCTTTTCAAGCTCATTCAACTCAGGATGGGTACAGGCAACTTCAGCGGCATCATGGTCAGGAAGACATAAGTGTGCAAGTGTTGTATTTAATGATAAAATATGGATACTGGGAGGTTGGGATGCAAATGGAAAGAAAAATGACGTGTGGTCAAGTTCTGACGGTAAAACATGGATACTGGAAACTGCATCTGCAGGCTGGTCAGCGCGAGTCTATCATACATGCGTAGTGTTTAACAATAAAATGTGGATACTCGGGGGAGGTGATGATACTAATTATAAAAATGATGTGTGGTCAAGCTCTGACGGTAAAACATGGACACTGGAAACTGCATCTGCAGGCTGGTCAGCGCGAAGGGAACATACAAGCGTTGTTTTTGACAGTGCTATGTGGGTAATCGGGGGTAAAGACCTGTACTCTGAAAAAAATGA
>JAKQGD010000610.1 GCA_029573365.1 Bacteroidota bacterium
TCCTGGAGCAGCTTAACACTGCCTCTGTAATCAACAAGGCCGGAGCAGAAAGCATCAAAAAATCACTTGATGCCATATCCCAACAGAGTCAGTATATCAAGGAGTTAACCAAGTCAATGCAGTATAAAGACAGTGTCAACCTGGCCCTGGCTCTTAATCTCAAACGTTCGCTGAGTGATTTTAATGACAAGGACATCACCATCGAGGTCAAAAAAGGCGTTGTGTACATCAGCCTGTCCGACAATATGCTTTTCAAGACTGCATCTGCCAACATCAATGCGGGAGCCGAAAAGGTCCTGGCTAAAATTGCTTCCATCCTTAATGACCAGAAGGACCTTGATATCCTGGTGGAAGGTCATACTGACAATGTGCCTATGGCCAATGAATGTATCAATGACAACTGGGACCTCAGTGCCAAGAGGGCTACTGCCGTCGTACGAGCCCTTCAAACCAAATATAATGTGGACCCGTCACGCATGACAGCAGGCGGCAGGTCTGAATACTCACCCAAAACCACTAATGCAAGTGCTTCTGGCAGAGCCGAAAACCGAAGAACAGAAATCATCGTTTTGCCTAAGCTCGAACAGTTTTTTAAACTTATGGAAGCTCCCAATGCTCCAAAATAAATAAATCAGTAGTCTTTTTAGCTGCAAAATATAAAAGCCTCACGGAGTTTTCCGTGAGGCTTTTATATTAATCCCTATCCTTATTGCCAATTACATATTGAGCTGAAAAAGATATGTCAGTTAAGTAATCACTCCGTTTTATTCATTACCACTATTCTTACTGACCTGCTACCGGCCAGGGTTGTCACAGACAGGATGTACATGCCGTCAGGTAAATCTGACACGTCTATGCCGACAGTATGACGGCCTGCTATTGCCTTTGTTTCTGAACCAAAAGTTCGAACGACTACCCCCTGATAATTAGCCAGTGTTATAGTTGTGTTTTCGTCCTTGGAAAGTTCGTAGACTAGGGTAGCACGGCTGCTGACAGGGTTTGGGTAGACATTAATTATACTTTTGGGTTCATAGCCTTCTACCGTTCCTACCTGCAAATCGTTAAGATACCGGACCACAGCAACGTCAGATCCGTCGTCATAACTCACATACCCTGTTTGCATGATTTTGCCGTCATTTTGCAGGAAAAGGTCTGTGGTGACTACAGGATAATCCATCGGAGTATCTACTTTTCCATCTGGCCCGAAGTCATGGTCTGTCTTGCCGTCCGTGTTTATTCTCAACATTTTAAAACTATTACTACCCGGAGTGTATCCACCGAAAATAATCTTTCCATCCGGTTGCTGGACAATGGATGTCAAATTTACATTTTCATCCCACTGTATTCTCACAGGCCCGATATATTCGGGTTCTGTTGATGGTTTTCCTTTGGAATCGTATTTGTGAAGGGTCAGAGTGTTTTCATTAAGGGTTATTACCATCATATTACCATCAGAAAGTATAAAAATGCGGTTGTTTTCGTATGGGTATACCGCGGGTCCAATAATCACACCATTAACCCCAAAATTTTTAGTCCGGGTACCGTCCGGATTGTACCTCGTGATTTGCATAAATGTGGTCAAACCCATAACGGTAAGACTTCCATCATCATGCACGATTATTTGTCTGATATACCAGTTTTCCATTGGAAAAGTTGTACTGACGATTCCATTGTTGCCATGGGAGATATCAAATGCACCGTCAGGGTACAATCTGCACAGGATAATTTCCCGTGAAGGATATTCATCTTTGACACCGGCTAAGATATATTTGCCATCATTGGTTTTGCCGATACTCATTATCCGGGTTTTAGGTGGTAAGGACACCCATCCTCTAATTCCAAAACTGTGGTCGGGTTGGCCATATTTGTCAGTGCGGACGATACCGGGTCCTCCTGTCCTGGTACCGGCACCGAACAAATAACGTCCTGCATCCCTTAGCACTGGTGCGTTTTCAAGCAGGTAAATGTTTCTGTTTGTCGTCTTCACGTTTTCATTACCCTCAGGACTCAGAGTGACAGTTGATAAATAATTTGTTTGGTTAAAATCCCATTCCGGATTAACCATGCCTCCTATGACTATGTTGCCATTGGTCAAAACGTCTGAAAACATTCCTCTGGCATAACTGAATCCAGTGTTCCATTATCTGAAGCCTTCTCCGGCAAATGACTGGTCAGGCTTTAGATTTTTGTCATAAGCCAGAAGAAATGAAGATTCAAACCTCCGCCCGATTGCAAAAAAACGGTCATTTGTTTTTATAAACTGTGAGATATGGAATTCTTCTGGAGGGTAAGGAAATAATTTGTCATACTTTACTTTTGTTATGAGATTTGCATTTTTGAAATCGAGGAAAGCAATTTCAAAATCAGAAGTTTGGACAGGTGATTCCTCGATGGATTTGTATCCGGCAAGATAGATTCCATTCTGATCTTTCATAAAGCTTATTGTATAAAATCCTGGGATTTCTAATAAACCCGTGCCATTAAATGAGGTGTCGAATGAACCGTCGGGTTTTTGGATTGTAATTATTGTCTGCTTGTAATAGCCACCAAAATGGTCAGCTATTGAGGAACCAAAACTGCAAATTCTTCCATCTTCGAGCATTGTGATGTGATTTACATTGGCATTAAATGGGGAGAAAATTGTCACTTTGCCTCCGTTGCCAAAGCTATTGACGGGATTTCCGTTACCATCCAGTTTGTATACATTATAATTTGACTGGCCCTCGGTCCATCCGAAGTAAGAAAACAGGATGTTGCCATCTTTCATCGTTGTGGCTCCGCCTAATTTTTGAAGATTTTCAGGGTGTAACTCATAAACTCCATTGGTACCAAACAAAGGGTCAGGATGACCAAATTTGCTGAAAACATATATCCTGATTCCTTTTATTTGAGTTCCTCCCCATGTTACAGGACCCGTTAAGGTGCCCGCCACCATAATCCTTCCATCATCAAAAGGTGCTATATGGGATGTCCTGAAATATTCATTGTCCCACGAAAACGCACTGTCAACAATGGTATTGAAAATGGTCACAGAACCCAGGTGTCCAAATCGAGTGTCAATACTGCCGTTCTGGTGGTATCTGGACAAAATGCAACTTATTTCAGGATGCTCATTATCTGACTTTATTGTATACAGTTTTCCATCGTTTCTTACTGCGGTAATCTCTGGGGCAGGGTTCCTGAATCTGACTTTTCCATTATCTCCGAAACTAAAATCGGGAGACCCGTCTGATTGCAATTTGTACCATTCCTTTCCGTCAATATTTAAAATCAAAGAATTATCGGGACCAGATATTTCATTTACCCATACCCTTGATGTCTGGCCAAAATCCGTTATCACTGCACCGGTTTTGCCAAAGTATGGATCTGTAACCACCTGAGCCCATAAAATTGGAATATAAAACATGGCTGTGAGAAGCCAAAATATTTTTTTCATCACTTATGAATTATAATGAAAATTCCGCTTTCCAAATTTTTCAACCCGGAAAGCGGAAATTTAAAATTTCACCTTTCTCTTTCTGAGTCGAAAGGGTTATTGGAGGTTTATTTTACATACACAACTTCACCCTGAATAATAGCAAGTGTATGTACACCATTGACAGGGTTTGTAGTTATGCTTGTATTACTCCAGCCGGAAACATCTTTAAATTCTTTGGAGCCTCCTGTTACATACTGCCAGGAATTTCCCGTATTGTTGGGATAGGAGTTTGCTGTTCCGCTCCACTTGATGTATTCACCCTTTGCATTGTATACCGTAACGTCGAATGTCAATTCAAAAGCAAAAGCAAATTCCTTGAATACAACACTCTTAACTTCAAGATAACTCTTCGTTTCGTCAATTACTCCAAGTACCTGATCGTTTCCACCGACTGCGTACTTTTTCGGAACTTGTACCTTAGTGTCATCCGGCAAAGTTACCTGATAGAATCCCTCACTGAGGACAGGCGTATTGATATAATTTCCTGTCAGCTTGACGGTCTGTAACTCGTCCTTGGCACAACTGGTAAACAGCATAAAAAATAAAACCAATAACAAATTCAGAGGTCTCATTTTTACTATTTATTAAATGATTAAAATAAAATTCAAACATCAATATAAGAATATAAGTCCAAACGTCCCAAAGTCAATGTTTGTCGTCAGTTGCTGCTATGATATTGGTCAGGCGGCTGAAAAATGCTGATAAAATTGATGTAGTCGTATTCCATACATTGGTTAATAAAAGCTAATTTTACACATCCTAACAGATCACGACAATATTAATTTTCAATCTAAACACCATGAAAGTTTTTTTTACCAGTGCTGAATGTTTTCCTATGGCCAAGGTCGGAGGACTCGCCGATGTTGTAGGTAGCCTACCCAAGTATTTGACCAGATCAGGTGTTGAGACGAGTGTTGTGATTCCTGCCTATGACATGCCGTGGTTTGAAGGCAAGCTCTACCGCATTGTTCATGAAGGTTTTTTTCATCTGGGCCACGAGCACCTGTATTTTGAGGTGCGGTACTTTTTGGATGACATCCTCGGTTTTCCATTTTATACCATACACATACCGACAAAATACGACCGCTACGGGGTTTACGCCGGATATGACGGCTACTTTTTCGGTGATGAGACGGAGAGGAACATTGCTTTCCAGCGGGCTTTTCTTATGTGGATCAGAGATGCGGGTATACGGCCCGACATCATACATTGCCACGACCATCATACCGGGCTCATACCGTTTATGATGAAATACGCCTATGAATTCGAATCTTTGGCAAGCATACCTACGGTTTTTACCATACACAATGAGCGGTATCAGGGAGCACTTAGCTGGAGCAAGGAATATCTGTTGCCTGGTTATGATACCTGGAAATCAGGCCTGCTGGACTGGGCCAATACCATCAATCCCCTTGCATCCGCTGTCAGATGTGCGTACCGCGTCACTACGGTATCACCCAATTATATGAATGAGCTCACACATGATGCTGCGGGCCTGGAAAATCTGTTCAGAGCTGAATACTGGAAATGTCAGGGTATACTCAATGGCATAGACACCGAAGTATGGGATCCTGCCACAGACCCGATGATTACCTACCGGCTGGAAAAAGATACTGTGCGGTTTAAATACGAAAACAAAAAGGCACTGTGTGAAGAGGCGGGTCTGGATCCTTCGCTGCCAATGTTTGGCTTTATAGGCAGGCTTGTCCTCGAAAAAGGGGCAGAATTTATCGCCGGACTGATAGATACCTGGTTGATACAGCAGCCCAAGGCTAATTTTATTATCCTCGGCACAGGAGACAAGAGCATAGAACACGCCTTAGGCTCAGTAGCAGCCAAACACCGGCAATATGTAGGATGTATGCTTAAATACAATGAAACTATGTCCCATCGTATTTATGCCGGTGCTGACTTCCTGTTGATGCCTTCCCGAGTCGAACCCTGCGGGCTCAATCAGATGTTTGCCATGAGGTATGGTACCATTCCCATTGTCAGGTCTACCGGAGGCCTCAGGGACAGTGTAAGAGATATTTCAGAAGAGGGTGGTGTGGGCATACGGTTTGACAATATGATTTTTGACGAGATGATGCATGCTTTGTGGCGAGCTTACGACATGTATCAGCATGTCACGTTTAGAAACCATTGTGTCAGTGCGGCCATGGCCCTCGACTTTTCATGGGATACTTCCGCTGCCAGATACCGGGATATTTATAACCAGCTGACGTGATTTGCCATTTATGTAACTGATGATACAGCCTGGTGGCATTTAAGTTTGTAAATTTGCCACTGATAAAAGTAAATCTTCTCTTGGAGTCAGAAAGAATCAACAAACGGATAGGTATACTGGGCGGCGGACAACTGGGTAAGATGTTATGTCAGGCAGGCAGCAGACTGGGCCTAAAACTGAAAGTTATGGATGCCGATACTTCTTTTCCGTGTGCTACTGTGTGTCCCGACTTTGTCTGTGGAGACATCAGGGATTATGATGACGTGCTTGCTTTTGGTCATGCGGTAGATATCATCACCGTCGAAATAGAAGATGTCAATATCAGGGCTCTGGAAACTCTCGAGTCTCTGGGAAAGTCAGTATATCCACAACCCGCAGTACTAAAGGTTATAAAGGATAAAGGCCTTCAAAAAATGTTTTATGAAGCTTCGGGTTTACCATCGGCTGCATTTAGCCTTTATAAAGACAAAGCAACCATTATGCAAATGCTGGATTCGGGTAACCTGAATCCTCCTTTTGTTCAAAAACTCAGAACCGGCGGTTATGATGGCAGGGGAGTGCAGATAGTAAAGAATAGGGAGGACATATCAAGTCTGATGGAAGGTCCCTCTGTGATTGAAGAACTGGCGGATGTGGAGAAGGAGATTTCTGTCATTGCCGCTCGAAATGAAATGGGAGAAATGGCAGTATATGATGCTGCCGAGATGGAGTTTCATGCAGGGGCCAACCTTGCGGAATGTATTTTTTCGCCCTCCGGCATAGACGCACATACTGCTGATACAGCTGCGGCACTTGCCAGAGAAACAGCAGAGCGACTTGGTATTGTTGGGCTTCTTGCAGTAGAAATGTTTGTGACCAAAGATGGCAATGTCGTCGTCAATGAAGCTGCACCACGTCCCCACAATTCGGGGCATCATACCATAGAAGCCTGCATTACGTCACAATACGAGATGCACCTGAGGGCCATCCTGGGTTTGCCATTGGGAAGTACTGAGCAACTTCTTCCTGCTGTCACTGTCAATCTGCTGGGAGAGGCTGGATACAGCGGGCCGGCAAAGTACACAGGACTGGAAGATGCACTGGCCCTGCCGGGGGTACATCCGCACCTTTATGGCAAAAAAGAAACCCGGCCTTTTCGTAAGATGGGACATGTTACGATCACGGACAGAGAACTGCAGAAGGCTTTAAATACCGCAAAAAAAATAAAAGAATTCATTAAAATTATATCGTGACATGTCTAAACCGCTCGTAAGCATCATAATGGGATCGGACTCCGACCTGTCCGTCATGCAGCAGGCCGCAGATATGCTGGAGCAATTCGAGGTTGCCTATGAAATGACCATAGTATCGGCACACAGGACGCCACAAAGACTCATGGATTATGCATCCTCCGCAGTAGAACGAGGTCTAAAAGTCATTATTGCTGGTGCAGGCGGGGCGGCACATCTGCCCGGAATGGTGGCATCCATCACTCCGTTGCCTGTAATCGGTGTGCCGGTAAAATCTTCCAATTCCATCGATGGCTGGGATTCTGTGCTGTCAATCCTGCAGATGCCGGGAGGAATACCCGTAGCTACCGTCGCTCTCAATGGTGCTAAAAATGCGGGCATCCTTGCTACCTCAATTTTAGCAACCGCTGATGATACACTGCTTGTCAAACTTGCTGCCTATAAGCAACAGTTGTGTGACGAAGTGATCCGCAAAGCTGAAAAGCTCGAGAAGTCAATTAAAAAACCATAATTACCAATTGTAAGCCTTATGGCAAAAAGAAATCCTATCGTCAATGCTTTCATGAAAAAATGTCCCCGATGTCAGGAAGGCGACCTATTTATCAAACCGTTTGAAATTTCCAATCCTCTAAATATGCCCGACCATTGTCCGGTGTGCAATCAAAAATACCTCCCTGAGCCCGGATTTTACTATGGAGCCATGTTTCTGTCCTATATCTTTTCAGCTTTTTTCTTTCTGGGAATAGTAGGTATTTGTCTGATGGTTTTTAAGATGTCAGCCAATGCAGCCATCGGAGTGATGTTGCTGGTCGCTGCAGCTACTTATTTTTTCTTTCTCCGCATGTCCAGATCCATATGGATCAATCTTCTGATTAAGTATGACCCAAAAGCCAGAGATAAAAAAGAAGTGAAGGGTTTTGGGTATTGACCGGTATGCAGGACTGCTTGTTATTTTATATCCGGATAGATAATGATGGGATACCTGGTTTATTTTTGGAATGAACCAGACGGTTATTAGTAAAAATTTTACATAAAATATAAAATTTAGTTGCATAACTTAAATATACGTTGTACTTTTGCATTGTAAGTTGTATTTTACCTAAAATTAATACCATGCAAAAATTGACTAGGGCTGAGGAGGAGGTTATGCAAATGTTCTGGGACAGAGGACCTTCCCTAGTAAGTGCCCTAATAGATTCCATGCCAGAGCCCCGGCCGCCACATTCTTCTGTTTCTTCTATAGTTCGTATTTTGGAGAAGAAAGGTTTCCTTAGATATAAAGCCTATGGCAAGACTTACGAGTATTATCCTTCCATCAGCAAGAAGGAATATTCGAAGTTTTCTCTTTCCCGCCTGGTAAGCAATTATTTTGAAGGATCTGTAAATTCACTGGTTACTTTTCTGATAGAAGAAAATGACATTACACTTTCGGAACTGGAGAAAATTAAGAGACAGGTTGATCAGGATTCACAAAACGAAAAAGTAAATTAATTATGTGGACCTACCTGTTGCAATCTTCCACTGCTCTCATAGTCCTTTATACTTTGTACTATGCTTTGCTGGAAAACCTTACATTTTTCAGGAGTAATAGAGTTTTTTTACTGTTTTCGATAATTACTGCCTTAATTATCCCTGTTTTAGTACCTGTGATCAAACTTGAGCATGAATCAATTCCTGTCATATATTGGTCTGATCTAAGCGAGGTTCTTGATATTACAGTGAGAGAAAAGCCAGCAGGTCTTGACATTTATAACCTGATACTAGATGGTTTAAGTGCAATATATTTTGTTGGTGTTGTCCTTATTATTTTGCGGATGGTTGCAGGATTGTTCAGAATTTATAAATATGCCATTAACGGTAACATTTCACGGAAAAACGGCTATCGACTAGTCACGACCAATGAAGTACATCTACCTTTTTCTTTTTTTAGTTATATTTTTATAAGTAAAAAAGTGCCACTGAGTGACAATCTGAATACCGTGCTTGATCATGAAAAAATTCATATTTCAAACTGGCATACAATCGATATTATTTTTGTTGAATTTGTACATGCCTTTTTTTGGTTTAACCCAATTATGATATTCTACAAAAGAGCATTGCGGCAGTCTCACGAATTTCTAGCTGATCACTTGATTTGCAAGTCTTTTCCATCAAAAAATTATATCCGATTGCTCCTTGCAGGCAGTACTTCGAACCTTGAGGTATCTCTAACTAATCATTTTTTCAATTCACAAATAAAAAACAGAATAGCTATGTTATCAAAATCAAAATCATCAAGGACATCAGTTTGGAATTACACACTTGTAGTTCCTTTCGTTTTGGTGCTTTTCTTATTTTTTTCATCTTCGAGCGGGGCAGCCAATTTTCATACAAGACAAGAAATATCACCAGATAATGATACAGTGACCTGGTTTAGTAATCCTGTCATGTTGCCCGGATTGAAAAATATTTACTTTGGAAAAGAAGTTATAAAAGTTACCGGTAAAGATGGAAAAATAATGAGTTTTTATACTGATAATGATGGTGATATGCAGGAATTTAAAAACATGTATGGTCCTATGCCGAAAATAAATAATGGGTTGCTTCATGTGGTGGACGAAAAGCCCAGATTTCCCGGTTGTGAGCATCTTGCCGATCAAGAACAAGAAGATTGCAGCAACAATAATTTAGTCTCTTACGTACGAGGCCATATTTTATATCCTGAAATTGTAAAATTAAAAGGTGTTTCAGGAATGTGCGTGGCCAGTTTTGTTGTCACCAAGGAAGGTACAATAAAGGATATAATAATTTTAAAAACTCCGGACCCTTTAATTGGGGACCAAGTTAAAAAGGCAGTTGAGTCCATGAATGGCAACAATATAAAATGGCATCCTGGACTTAAGAATGGAGAGCCTGTCAATACGATGTTGACATTGCCGGTCAGATTTGCTTTTGAGGATAATAAAAATGAAGATAACCCTTCAGTATCTTCGCAATCTGCAGTTGGTCATATCGAAACGATAGATGAAATGCCTTTGTTTTATCAAACGCCTGATATGGATAATTTTATTGAAAGGGTTGGTTTAAGCTTCAGACTCATAGACAATTTTATCACATCTAACCTGACTTATCCTGAAGAAGCTAAATTAAAAAGAGTCGAAGGAAAATGTATAATAAGATTGGTTATTGATGCAGATGGTAATCTCAAAGATGCAATGATAAGGCAAGATATTGGCTATGGTTGCGGGTCTGCCGCTCTCGATGTCATAAGAAAAATGCCGAAATGGATTCCGGGCAATAAAAACGGCAAACCTTGTAATACAGGTCTCGAACTCCCTGTGGTCTTTAAACTGGAAAATAAAACACTAAAAGAAAAATAATCTGGATATCTGTCGCCTGCTTTCAAAACACCACTTTAAGTCCCCCGATGACATTGGTACCCACGATCGGATATCCATACCATCGCTGATACTTGTTGTTCACCAGATTTTCGGCGGTGAGATATACCTTTAATTTTTCTGTAATGGAGTATTCCACAGATACATTTAGGTCAAAAAGCACATCTGTTTTATCAGGCTTGCCTGTAAGGTCGAGGTAGTGGACACCATTGGCCAGAAACAAATCAGAACGTAGCTGCAGCTTGTCGTCCAGCAGTGTGTATTTAGCAAATGCGGAGCCCTGAAAGGTGGGGGTATGCCACGGCTGAGCAAGATTGTCAAGACTGAGGATATTTTGTTGGATCATTCCTCCCAATGACAAACTTTCCATAAGGGACAGGTCAACAGAACCACTGATAAAGAAGATGCCTGTATCATCATAGTTCATATTGAATATGCGTGGATCTGCTGAATTATTGAGCATAAAAACCTGCCCTTTGACGTCCTTCCACCCTGCTTTGGCTTCGTAGGTTATCCATAAAAATCTACCTCTGATCCCCCCGTAATATGAGCGGAAAACCGTGCTTGTCAGTGAGTCAAGAGAGGTGCTGATAAATGGATTAGCTTTGGTAATATTTGTAAGGTTATTGGCAAAATATTCCTGTCCCAATCCGGCAAATACCTGCAGTTTCTGGTTTTCAAGGCCATAAGAAACCAATATCTCTGGAAAAACGGATGTGCCCTTGTCGCCTGTTGACAAAATACTTGCTCCACCACTGAGGGTTAGCAAACCTATTTTGGTTTTGAGCATGGGTCTTAACTGTGCTATGGTCAGGCTCAGTTCCCTATTGCCGGAAAATGAAGTATAATCCACTTCCGCATTAAGGCTAAGGACTGTCTTTTCGCCAAACAATTTTTCTGCCCTGGCCTGGGCAAAGATGCCTCCTTCGTCCGCATCCGCATTGGTTATAGCCAGTTTTCTGACACCACCACTCACATTATAGTTTAGCGAAAACCGGGTGGGCTCGACATTGGATATGCCTGCCTTAATATGGTACGAATTTAGGTTTCTGGCCGAACTCTCCTCTGAAAACAGGCTGTCCACATTTAGGCCGGTGTGATAAAAATATCTCTTTCTGAAGTCTGTGGATACATTGCCAAACACTTTTAGGTTTTCTCTGACCATGTAGTGTCCATACAGACCCACGCCGGCATTTCTAAGCTTCTGATAGGGTACCTTGCTGCTGTTGTCCAATGACTCAAAATTTACTTCGGCACCAAGGTCATAAGAATCTTTTCTGGATACGTGGTAGCCGGCTGATACCCGTGGATTTTTACGGCTGCCATATCCGGCATACAGATATCCGTGGTTTACCTTAAATGGGGGATCTGCATCCATGGCCAGGGGCTTGATCTGCGGGTCCGGGTACTTTAGATCGGCAGGCAGTATGGTGATGTCGTATTTAAATTTTGGATCGTATGCCGCAGGTTGAGGTGCCGCAGGATCTATATTGATTCTTTTAGCTTCTTCCAGTATGGCTTCAAAAGATTTAATGACCTCAACCTGGTTGAGTTCCAGGTTTTTGGTGGTATCTTTTTGGGCAAATAATGCCAGAGAAAAAGACAACAGGCACGCTGATAAAATTATATTTTTCATCTGATTTCTTATTAATGTTTATTGGCCGTTTCGGTTTATCAATTCGAGTTGGTTGCCGGTGGATTTGATCCTGCTTCCACTTTTTTGCAGTTCTTCCACTTTTTTGAGTTTGGCGGAAGCCTCCTCTTTTAGGTCCTTGTCATCCGGGAAATTTTCAAGGATGGCCTCCAGGGCGGCACGGGCATTGAAAAGGTCTTTGCGGTCGGTGTATATGTCAGATAGCAACAAAAGGCTGCGGGCTATCCAATAGGGGTAGGCAGCATTGAGCTCATTGGCTTTGTTGCACAGGTCCTCGGCTTTCTGTGTATTGTTTTGTTTGTATTGTATCTCGGCCAACAAATACCTGGACTCTGCTGCCTGGTTGTTGTCTGACAACTGTGCCGTTTTTTCAAAGGCCGTGGTAGCCTGGACCCATTCGTTCTGTTTATAATGGTTTTTGGCAAGGTAATACCATGCCGTGGCCTTTTCTTCGTTGGTTGCCTTTTTATTTTCTGTGACCAGAGGTGCATATTTTTTTACACCCTGGCCATCTGCCAACCGGAATGCACTCCTAAGTGCCCCGAGGGCCGCTTTGTATTTTTCGTCTTCATCACCGGCTGTGGAATAATTCAGGTCATAATACCTGTAAGCCTTGGCAAAGTCCTGAGTGTGGTTATAAGAAATCACAGCTGCCTTTCGCAGACATGCGGCATAATATTGTGATGATTTTAATGTGATGAGTTTTTCGTAATCGGCAAGGGCCTGGTCATACTTTTTTAAGAGTGTATATGATTCGCCCCTGAAATAGTGTGCGTTGGCCATGTTGAGACCGTTGGGGTATTTAGTCAGATAATTGTTGAATCCCGACACCGCTTTTTCATAATCGCCTTCATTGTATCTGATGGCTCCTACCATGTAGGCCAGAGAATCAGCCGCCGACTCTTTTATTTTATAGCCTGGCAGACTACTGGCAAATTCCACATACTCTTCAGATTTGCCCAGGTCATTGATATATATTTCCTGAAGGCCCAGCAGAGCACTTTCGGCTTCTTTGGCCGATGGTTTGTTTTGGAATATTGCCTTGTAATGGGTGATGGCAGTGGTCATGTCCCCTTTGTTGTACGCTATCAGAGCCAGTCTGATGAGTGATGCATTTTTTAGAGGGCTGGCAGGATGTTTTGCGACAAGCTCGGTAAATGAAGTATAGGCATTGTCAGAATTGTCCAGTGATTGATATGTGTCTCCCAGCTGGAAAAGTGCGTCATCTGTATATTCCGAACTGCCGTAGGCCTTGACCTCCTGCATGGTCAGTATCTTTTCATATGGTTCGCCGGTGAGACCTTCTATGATGCCTTTCTGATAAAGGGCATATGGCACAGCTCCTTGTTTTCTGGCTATGGCTTGATTGTAATAAGAAAGTGCGTCTTTGTAATTGCGGGATTTAAACAGACAGTCACCTGTGCGTACCATTGCGTCCGGCCATACCTTTGACATAAGTTGCGGATCCTGTATTTTGGTATCTTTGATATTAAATCCGGTGAGGACATTTTTAAAGCTTTTTTCCGCATTTTTATAATCGTCCATGG
>JAKQGD010000613.1 GCA_029573365.1 Bacteroidota bacterium
ACCTGGACTCAAAATCGGCTTCAAACCTGCTTGACATCATGGACAAACTCAACAGAGAAGAACACATTACCTTCCTGTTTTCGACACATGATCAGAGAGTAATAGACAGAGCCCGCAGAGTCATCACGCTGGAAGATGGTCAGATTGTCTCTGATACGATGGCCACCGACACCACCACACCGCACCAACCCGGAGCGGCATGAAAACCCGGACAGGCATAATACTACTGATTCTTTGGCCATGGATATACGCTGTGGCTCAGGAAACAGTACCTCAGGAGGATACCCTACTTACAGCAACAATCGAAAAACAGAAATCACTCACCATCAACGGATATGTCAAGGACATGCAGGCTCTGACCTTTTTCCAAAACTTCAATGCTCTTTCAGCCACTAACCTAATACACAACAGGATAAATATCAGATGGAAGCCTGCAGAAAATGTGCTGCTGGCGGCAGAATTTCGAAACAGGCTCATCTGGGGTGACGACGTGAAGTACACGCCCGATTACAGCAATTTTCTGCGTAATCCAAATGAACGTATCGACCTATCCAAGGTGTGGTTTTCTAATCCGTCTCTGGTCCTGCACACCAATGTCGACAGGCTGTATGTGGATTATACATGGAAAAAAATAAACCTCCGGCTGGGACGCCAAAGAATAAACTGGGGTATCGCCACAGTATGGAACGCCAATGATCTATTCAATACCTTTAATTTTCTGGATTTTGACTACGAAGAAAGGCCCGGCAGCGACGGAGTTAGAGCAATTGCAGAATTGGGAGATTTCAGCTGTGTGGAACTGGCATACGCTCCCGGTACCGAAGGGCAAGACAAAGTGTTGGCAGCCAAATATTTTGTCAATGCCGGTGGTTATGATATACAGCTTATTCCAGGCATTTATGGCGACAGATTTACCGTTGGCCTGGGATGGGCAGGCAGCATAAGCGATGCAGGATTTAAAGGTGAGATCCAGTATTTTGACCGGTCGTCTGACGCCAAAAGACAGCTTAATCTCGTACTCGAAAGTGATTATGTCTTTTCGGGAGGTTGGTACCTCAATGGTGGATTTCTTTTTAACAGCACCGGACTCGATAAAAAAATAGTCAATCCGCAGCAGGTAAATTTTAACTTTTCGCCGGCAAACCTAATGCCAACAAAATGGAACTTCATGGTGACCACAGGCAAGGAAATCACACCGCTGCTTTCGGCCAACTTCTCTGCATTATATGCTCCGGGGACCCACCTTTTGCTGATATTGCCCTCCATAAAATACAGCCTCACAGAAAATCTGAGTTCCGACCTCGTATGGCAAAGTTTTTTTGCCAGCATTGACGGTTTTGAAGCTCTCAATCACCGCGGTTTTCTAAGAATTAAATACAATTTTTAACTAGGTAAAAATGATTAAATATACAGAAACTTTAATCATCAATGATGCACCATAATAACTTAAAAAATAATTTTACTTCAAATTGTACAAATACGCTAATGAGTCATTTTTCATGAATAAAAACACAATAATACCTTACCATAAAAACGGAATTTTAATATTAGCTTTGGTTTTACTAAGCATATCTTTTGGCTGCAGCCAAAGTCAGATTCCTGTGCTCTGCTACCATAATATCTACAAAATTTCCGGCACTCCGGGACCTCTTTATATCAATGAAAAAACACTGGAAAAACACATACAGTTTATGAGCGAAAAAGGATACAAATCTGTCATGCCAGAAGACATCCTGAATCATACGCTCAGAATAAAATTGCTGGAAGGTAAAAATGTGATGTTTAGTTTTGACGATACCAGACTAATGCATTACACCGTGGCAGCCCCCCTGCTGGAAAAATACGGCTACCGTGGCACTTTTTTTATTATGACAGTAGCCATCGGCAAAAAAAATTATATGACAAAAAAAATGATTAGAGGTCTTGCTGACCGTGGCCACAGCATTGGACTACATACCTATGACCACCAGGACCTGCGTAAAATATCGGCAGGCGAATGGAAAAATCAAATCGACCGACCAAGGCAGATGCTGGAAGATATTACAGGCTACAACATTTGTTATCTGGCATATCCTTACGGGGCGTGCAATAAAAAAACAGCAGGCGAGGTCAGGAAAAGAGGCATTTCTGCTTCCTTCCAGCTGGCAAGTCCGATGCAGCAAACCTGGTCAGAGCACTTTATCCGCAGGCTCATGGTATCAGGTACCTGGTCTCCCCAAAGGCTGGAAAACGAGATGATGGCTATGTTTGGAAAAAAATAATTGTTGAATTGTTTAATTGTTGAATTTGTCTCAAACGCCTGATAAAACACAATCAAGAACATCGGTGGCCAAATGCAAAAGACAGCCGGCTGCAAGGGCCCTCCAACGCCACGACGGAATCAAAATTAATAGCAGACAAATACAGAATGTCCATACTGTATGTAACGGATGAAATCCAATGCTGCACCTTCCCGGATCAAAAACAGGAACTGCCAGCAGGTGATCGAGGTCTATTAAATTGGATAGGACCATTACAAAGCCGGCTTTTTTCCACAACTCACCGAAATAAACAACTGCCACCCAAAACGGAATTAAAAAATGGAGTGAATAATGAATCAGATGTCTCAAGAATTCTAAAAAATCCATATACTCACTTAAAATTTTAACATATATAAGGGTGGGAATAAGTACAAATATAGACAGAAATATCACAATCCATCAATGGCCCTTCAATATATAAATAGTTTATCCGCAAGATTACTATTAATCCCTGATAGATTAAATTAAAAATATGGTGTAAATTAGCGGTAAATAAAGACTTGCCCTAATGAGCGACCATCAGTATCTCGAAATAAACAGAAAAGCGTGGAATGAAAAAACTACGGTGCATATAAATTCTGAATTTTATGGCATGAAGGAATTTCTTGCCGGAAAATCATCTTTAAAACCTATAGAGCTGCAACTGTTAGGGGACATCACAGGTAAAAAAATACTCCATTTGCAGTGTCATTTCGGCCAGGATACGATATCTATGGCAAGGATGGGAGCAGAGGTAACAGGAGTAGATTTTTCGGATGAGGCTATACATCTGGCCCGGGAGCTATCACAAAGTACAGGTGTGGCGGCCAGATTTATACAGAGTGATGTGTATACGCTGCCAGATCACCATCAGGAGACGTATGACATCGTCTTTACGACGTACGGTGTGCTGGGATGGCTGCCAGATATGAACCGATGGGGAGAGGTGGCGGCACATTATGTAAAGCCGGGAGGCAAACTTATTCTAGTGGAGTTTCACCCGGCGGTGTGGATGTTTGACGATGACTTCAGCGAATTAACGTACAGCTACTTTAACAGAGGACCCATCATAGAGACAGAAACAGGGTCATATGCTGACAGGACTGCCGACATACAGCCGACAACCATAGGCTGGAACCACCCCTTGTCAGACGTGTTTTCGAGCCTGTTGGCTCAGGATATGACGATCAGCCATTTTGGGGAGTATGATTATTCGCCTTACAATTGTTTAAGACATCTGGAGGAAACAGAACCCGGAAAATTCAGGTTTACGGGCCCATGTAAAAACCTGCCAATGGTGTATTCCATTGTGGCGGACAAAGCAAACAAGTAATTACCGGCCCGGATTAAATGTGATTGAAAAATGAAACTGCTTCAGATTTCTTCGGAAATCTTGTAAGTATTTCTCTCCACGGCATTTCGGCTGACCAACTCACCTAAAAAACCTGCAATAAACAGTTGGACGCCCACGATGACAGACAAGATTCCCAGATAAAACACGGGCCTGTTGGCGATGCCTACCTCGTGAAAGTATAATTTTTCGAAACTGAGCCAGGCGAGTACCAGTATTCCCACTAAAGAGATTACCGTGCCCCACACGCCAAAAAAGTGCATGGGCCTTTTGCCAAATTTGCCCATAAACATAATGGATGCCAGATCCAGCGGTCCATAAATAAACCGTGACAATCCAAATTTTGTGGAGCCGTACTTGCGGGGCCTGTGCTGCACTACCTTCTCCCCTATTTTTTTAAAACCGGCCCATTTTGCTATAACCGGAATATACCTGTGCATCTCACCATACACTTCGATATTTTTGACGACATCGTCCCTGTAAGCTTTCAGGCCACAGTTCATATCATGGAGCCTTACACCTGACATTCTGCTGGTGACGAAATTATAGATTTTAGTGGGGATGGTTTTGGACAAGGGGTCGTACCTTTTTTTCTTCCACCCTGAGACGAGGTCAAATCTATTTTCGCGAATCATGGAATACAAAGCAGGAATCTCATCAGGGCTGTCCTGCAGGTCGGCATCCATGGTGATGACAACACGGCCGCAGGACGCTTCAAAGCCTACATTGAGTCCGGCAGATTTACCATAATTGCGGCGAAAACGGATACCCCTCACACTGGAGTCCTTTTTGCCGAGCTCATTGATGACCTCCCACGACCGGTCCGTACTGCCATCATCCACAAAAATGACCTCATAGCTATACCCGTTATCAGCCATCACCCTGGATATCCAGGCATGAAGCTCCGGGAGTGACTCATCCTCATTGTATAGAGGAATCACAAGGCTTATGTCCAGGTCTTTGTGACTTGCCATACTTGGATTTAGGCTGTAAAATTAGCATTTTTTATAACGATGGAGAAATATCCAGGCACTGAGCATTAAATGGCTCCCTTTTTTACCGATGGTTTTTTATCTTTGTGGCCGTAAGGAAGGTAATATCCAGCCTGCTGCCTGCAAAAAAGGCAGTGGTGCCCCCTGGAACCGGGTGGAATTCCCGGGCTGTCGTGCAACTGTGAGCTTCATTTCAAGCGTAGCCAGATACAGGAGATATAACCGGCCTGAACATCACGATAAATGTTCAGACCAAAGAATGCGGTTCGAGCCTGCATCATGGGTGTGTACGTTTGTCCTATTGGCTAATCTTTTAAACGTACCTACACAAATGAATCCTCGTCTTTTAGCCTTCACTTTTTTTATCTTTTGGATGTCATGCTCAGGATTGTATGCACAGCAGGTAGAAGCTGACACCATCCTTGATCTGGAAAATATAACCATATCCGGCACGAGAAACAGGATATGGGCCCACGGCGTCAGAACCGAATCTCTCACGGCAGACCAACAACCTGCAAGCCCTTCCAACCACCTGGGGCAGACACTCTCAGACATGGGCATTGTCTACGTAAGGTCATATGGAGTCAGCATGCTTTCGACGCTTTCATTAAGAGGCGGCAGTTCCAACCACACCGCCATAACATGGCACGGATTTAACATAAACAGTCCGATGAACGGGATCACAGACCTTGCTCTGATACCACAGCCAGCGTTTAACGGAGCCAGCATCCATTACGGCGGAACATCATCCCTCTGGGGTGGAAGTGCAGTGGGTGGCCAGATAGCCCTCGGCAAAAGGCCGGAATACGGTCACGGGTGGGGAGGGTCATTTTCGGCTACAGCCGGAAGTTTCGGAAGGCAGTCTCAAAATCTGAGCCTTTCTTATGGCAACGGCAGCAGCTCATCAAGGATTACCATGTTTAACACCGCTACAGACAATGACTATCTTTATGAAAAAACAGTGGGCCAGGACAAGGTCAGGCTTACCAATGCCTACGCCAGAATGTATGGACTTATGGCCGAAAACCACTTCAAACTTACCGCCCGGCAAAAGGTAGGCATCCACTTATGGCTCCAGAAAGCTGACAGACAATTGCCACCTGCAGTGTGGCAGGATGAATCCAAAGCACGACAAAAAGACGATAACATACGGGCCGTAGCAGAATACGCCCTGACCACAAAAAAAGCAATGTGGCTTATGAGGGGGGCTTACTTTGGCGAAAAACAGAATTATAAAGATCCCGCATGGTCAACGGATGACGACAACGGTTATGACCAGTACACGGCAGAAACAGAGCT
>JAKQGD010000615.1 GCA_029573365.1 Bacteroidota bacterium
GCCAATGGCCAGTAGCCAGCAGCCAGCAGCAAACAATCAGATCATCAGATAATCAGACAATATAACCAATTTCTCCTCTTCCCTTTGCCAGCAAAATTCGTGTGAAGCTTTCAAGCAATTGTCACAGAGGATTTGAAGCAGTTGAGGATTTTTTAACAGGCTATTGATGGCTTCGGCGATGAGTGTTGGTTGCAGGTCGGGAATCAGGATGCCCGTTTGATACTTATCGTTGATTTTTCTGTACTCGGGAAAGTCCATGCACAGGCAAGGCATACCCGCATGCATGTAGTCAAAATATTTATTGGCCAGCGAGTAGTAGTAGCTTTTGGAGGCAGGTTCCAGCAGGTTGATGCCTATGGCAGCTCCACGGGTGAGAGCTCTGAGTTGTGCGTGGGTTTGCCAGCCTGTAAATATAATTTTGTCCTTCGCTGGGCTTTCTGATGCCAGCCGCTGTACCCTGTCCATGATATCGCCGTCGCCTGCAATAATCAGACTGAGGCCATCAATCATGGGCATGGCGTAAATCAGGGCTTCAAGGCCCCGCCCTTCGTTGACCATGCCCTGATAAAGCAGGTAGGGCTCATTTATGGAGACAGGTTTAGTTAATTTTTCTTGCTGCAGGAAAGGGACATTTCGTATGGTGTAAAAAGTTTTGTGATACATCTGCCCCAAAATGTCTGCCAGCGAGTCGCTGACGGTAAAGCAAAGGCTGGCATAAGGCACAAACATCTTCTGGACCAGACCCCATACTGACCTGACCAAAGGGCGATCTGCCAGTTCAGGCGTTTCGGTAAAGTATTCATGGGCATCGTATACCATTTTATTGCCTTTAAGGCGGGCTGCAAGGGTACAGGCTACGAGGGTGTCGGCATCTACGGCGTAGATCACATCTCCATTAGTTGTATTACGCCACAGCCACACAAAAAGCCGGAGGTTGTATTCCAGATAAAAGAGGGGCCCTTTTTCAAAAATGCATCGGAGCCTTATACATTTAAAGGGGTTCTCTGACAGCGGGGGAGAACCGCTTTTTTGTCTTCCCGCCAGGGTGACCCTCCATCCATAAGATGCCAGACTGCCGCAGATACGAAACATCCTTTGATCCTGGACGAGGTCATTGGTGACGCAACAATAGATGTTTTTCGGCCCGGTGCTCAATTCCTGAGAGTTATGAGTCCTGAATTGTCAACACTTATGATTCCTTCTGCTTCAAAATCCCTTAATGCCCTGATAATACGTCGCCTTTTGTTAAAAGGATACAAATTGGCGTAAGCCTTGAGATAAACGCGTCCTTTAGACAATACCTCTTTTAGATGTTCCGTCACTTTTGCCAGCTGATCGGTACTTAAGGACGTATCAGAAAGCCCCTGGCATATGTCGCAGATACCGCAAAGCTTATAATTTTTTTCGCCGAAATATTCTACAATGATACTTTGTCTGCAGCTGTGCTCCTGGCTGACGTATTTTATAATGGCCTCCAGCCTGTCAGAGGCTAGCTTTTTTCTGAGCTGGTAGGATTTTCGGTCTATATAGAACGAATCTTCCTGCGGACGTTCCTTCATAAAGGTAACCTGAGGTCTGGAAGCCCGCTGCTGGTAGTCGATGATGCCTTCGGCACGCAGGATGTGCAGATAGTGGATTAGTCCGGCTTCATCTATTCTCATCTCCTGGGCGATGCGGCTTTCGTCGATCTTGACAAAATCCATAAACAGTCCCTCATACTTCCTTAGCAAATGGACCAGCACGTCCTTTTTAATACTGTTTGCCAAACCCAGAAACTCCAGGTCTTCGGCATTGGCCAGCACCAAAACCCTGGATGGCTCCCTGAAAGCTTCAGAAAATGCAATCCATCCCTCTTTTTCTAGGATGTCGAGGATGTGAAAGACTTTTTTTACAGGCTTGTCGAGGTACTCAGAAAACTCGATGATGTTAAAATCAAAATTTTCCATCAACCCTGATCCGTAAGCCACCTTATAATAACGGCACAGCCTGTCATAGACGCCTGAGATGACATCCAAAGCAGGGAACTGGTCTTCGAGGTTTTTTCTGGCGGTGGCCACATCGACCTCATCTGTGAGCATCACGGCCCATGAGTCCTTACCATCGCGGCCTGCCCTTCCGGCTTCCTGGTAGTACTCTTCCAGGCTAGGGGGTATGTCCAGGTGCACTACCAGTCTCACATCGGCTTTGTCTATACCCATGCCAAATGCATTGGTTGACACGATGATTCTGGCCTTGTTCGTCATCCATGCCTGCTGGTTTTTTTCCCTCTGGCCCCGTTCCATGCCTCCGTGGTATGATGCCACAGAATATCCATGTTGTGACAGCCACTGTGCGGTCTCTATGGTCTCTCTACGATTTCTTACGTATATGATGGTGCATCCTTTGACGCGGCTTATAATTCTCAGCAGCTCACCTTGTTTGTCGTCCGTGTGCATGACGGTGAGGCTGAGATTGTCCCTTGAAAAACTTTTTCGGAAAACGACCGGAGTACGTAGTTGAAGCTTTTCGCCTATATCATCCAGCACCCTGGGTGTTGCTGTGGCGGTCAGGGCCATCATGGGTACTTTAGGATGTATCTCCCGCAGTAAGGGTATGTCAAAATAGGCCGGCCTGAAATCATAGCCCCATTGGGAGATGCAATGTGCTTCGTCTACGGCTATTAGGCTGAGTTTTGCATGGATAATACGACGGGTAAAAAGTTCTGTTTTTATTCTCTCCGGTGAGATGTATAGTATTTTAAGGTCGCCATATACAAACCGATCCAGGATGTTGTCGATTTGCCGGAAATCCAGATTGGAGTTGAGTGACTTGGCGATGATTCCTCTTTGCATAAGATTGTCAACCTGGTCCTGCATCAGGGCTATGAGTGGCGAAATTACGATTGTCTTGCCCGGGAGCATCAATGCGGGTATTTGGTAACATATGGATTTACCACCTCCTGTGGGCAGTAAGGCTATAGTATCTTTGCCTTGGATTATTGACTTTATAATTTCTTCCTGGGGGGGCCTGAACTCGTCATAACCCCAGTATTGGCGGAGTATGGATCTGCTTTCTTCCAGGACCGGGGCAATTTATTGTGATCAGAATGTAGGACAGACTACTCTGCTCTTTCCAAACCGTTTTTTACCCTTTCTGTCGGTGAGGATAAAATTGAGCGAAGCCATGG
>JAKQGD010000616.1 GCA_029573365.1 Bacteroidota bacterium
ACCAATGGCAAGACCACGGTAAGCACATTGCTTTATCAGTTGTTTTCGGCCTTTGGTTACAAGTGTGGTTTGGTATCGACGGTAGAAAACAGGATAGGTGATGAAGTGATTCCGGCTACACATACGACACCCGATGTAGTATCGCTGCATGGGCTGATAGCCAGGATGCGGGACGAACAGTGCGAGTATGTCTTCATGGAGGTCAGTTCGCACGCTGTAGATCAGGAACGAATAGTGGGGCTGACATTTACGGGAGCTTTGTTTACCAACATCACTCATGACCATCTGGATTACCATAAGACGATGAAGAATTATATAGCGGCGAAGAAAAAGTTTTTCGACCGTCTGACATCACAGGCTTTTGCCATCACCAATGCCGATGATAAAAACGGAACAGTGATGCTGCAAAACACAAAAGCTCGAAAGATCACCTATGCACTTAAAAGCATGGCCGATTATAAGGTAAAGATCATCGAGTCTTCTGTTCAGGGCCTTGACCTCAGGATCAATAACCGCGAAGCACATTTCAGGCTCATAGGCGAATTCAATGCCTACAATCTTTGCCTGGTATATGCTGCTGCACTGGAGCTGGGCATGGAAAGCGATGATGTGCTGGCCATGCTGAGCGGTCTGAGAGGAGCCGATGGCAGGTTTGAAAGGATTATCGACCCCAGGACGGGAGTCTGCGGCATCGTGGATTATGCCCACACGCCTGATGCACTCGAAAATGTACTCGAAGCCATCAGAAAAGTAAAGGCTAAAGGCACGTCAGTCATCACCGTAATCGGATGCGGTGGCGACAGGGATGCTACTAAGAGGCCTGTTATGGCCAGCGTGGCAGCAGCTTTGTCTGACAGGGTAATCCTGACCAGCGATAATCCCAGGTCTGAAGATCCCGAAAAGATCCTCGATGACATGGAGGCCGGTCTCAGTGATGACAAAAAGAAAACAGTCATTCGCATCACCGACAGAAAGCAAGCGATTAAGTCAGCTGTCATGATGGCCGGTGATGGTGATATTATACTTGTGGCAGGTAAGGGCCACGAAACATACCAGGAAATAAAAGGAGAAAAGTTTCCTTTTGACGATAAACAGGTTCTGAAAGAGTTGTTTGCCTGACAGAGTGATTCAGCCCCTTTCGGGGAATACAAATCAATGTCAATTCATCCGGCTTTCAGACCGAAAGATTTAGGTTCTATTATCATTCTCAGGTTGGTTTAACAGTTGCAGTGAGACCTTTTTGGAAAAAGTTTCGAACTGCTCACTGCACTGTTAATTTTTTATTCCATCCTAGATGCCAGGGACCGATTTTTAGGTAGCAATACCTTGTCAACCAATAAAAAACAAACAGTCAATTAGTATAATACAAATGTTGTACCATTTTTTTGAATATATTGATAAATATTATGACTTGCCGGGTGCAAGGCTGTTTCAATATATTACATTCCGTGCAGCGTTTGCTATCATTCTATCCCTGCTGATATCCCTGGTGTATGGCGGCCGGATCATCAGTTATTTAAGGCGTCTGCAGATAGGCGAGACCGTGAGGGACCTCGGGCTGGAGGGACAGAAAGCCAAGGAGGGTACCCCCACCATGGGAGGTATTATCATCATCATGGCCATACTTATACCGTGTTTGTTGCTGGCGAGGCTTGATAATGTCTACATCCTGCTCATGATATTTACCACAGTGTGGATGGGCCTGATCGGAGGAGCTGATGATTATATTAAAGTTTTTCTTAAGAACAAGGAGGGTCTCAGCGGCAAAACTAAAATTTTTGGACAGGTCTTTCTTGGTCTGGTTGTGGCTGTCACCATGCTTCTGTCCAGGGATGTAGTTATAAGGATGCCTCTGGATGAGGCAAAAGCCGGGGGTTATACCATCATCAAAGAGTACAACATACCGCTTCCAAAAGTCAATGACATCACCCGCATGACCGAGATGGCTTATGTAAAGTCCACAATGACCAATGTGCCGTTTTTCAAAAACAACAACTTTGACTACCGGTCTTTGGCCACCTTTGCAGGTGACAATGCATCATGGCTGCTCACAGTTTTGTTTGTCTTAATCGTGATTTTTATAGTCACGGCCATATCCAACGCTGCTAACCTGACTGACGGTATCGACGGACTGGCGGCAGGTACGTCTGCGATCATAGGAGTGACTCTTGGCATATTTGCCTATGTATCAGGCAATACGATCATAGCCGATTATCTCAATATTTTCTATATCCCTAACAGTGCGGAGCTGGTAATTTTTTCAGCCTGCTTTATCGGGGCTTGTATAGGATTTCTATGGCATAATTCATTTCCCGCAAGGGTTTTTATGGGTGACACAGGAAGTCTAACCCTAGGTGGCATCATCGCTGTGCTGGCACTGCTTTTACGCAAAGAGCTGTTGCTGCCTATCCTGTGCGGCATCTTTGTTGCAGAAAATCTCTCTGTGGTCTTGCAGGTTTCGTATTTTAAATATACAAAGAAAAAATTTGGCGAAGGCCGGCGAATCTTTAAAATGTCGCCTCTTCACCATCATTATCAAAAGTTGGGCATGCACGAATCCAAGATTGTCACACGGTTTTGGATTGTAGGGATCATCCTCGCTATTGTATCTGTCATCACACTCAAAATCAGATAAGTATGAAGAGTGTAACGATCATAGGAGCAGGCGAAAGTGGGGTAGGGGCGGCCCTTCTTGCAAAAAAAATGGGTCTTGATGTCTTTGTCAGTGACTTTGGCATCATAGCCGATCATTACAGGAATGAGTTAATTGAGTTTGATATCCCCTTCGAAGAAGGAGGACATGATTTTGAAAAGGTTTTGGTAACTGAGGTGGTAGTAAAAAGTCCCGGTGTTCCGGAACATGCGGCGGTCCTACGCATGCTAAAAGAAAAAGGACGGAAAGTGATTTCCGAGATTGAGTTTGGTTCACTGTTTTTTTCCGGGCTGACCATAGCTGTCACAGGCTCAAATGGGAAGACTACAACATCGGGACTTTTATACCACATTCTCAAAACCGCAGGACTCAATGTAGCATTGGGCGGAAACTACGGCAGGAGCTATGCCAGAATCCTTGCTGAAGACAGCCCTGAAATCATGGTGCTCGAGATTTCCAGTTTTCAACTGGATGACATCGAGACCTTCAGACCTGAAATTTCTATTTTGCTCAATATCACCCCTGACCATCTGGACAGGTATGAATATAAAATGGAAAATTATGTCAATGCAAAGTTCAGGATTGCCATGAACCAGAAGTCTTCAGATCATTTTATTTTCAACGGTGACGATCCTGAGATCATGCATCGGATGGAAACCTTTATCAGTCCGGTACATATGATACCTGTCACTACTGAAAAATACGCTGAAGGCATTCCGTCAAAGGACGGATCAGGAATTTTCGAACTAAGCATCAAGGGCAGGCACAATCTGTTTAATGCCGCCTGCACAGTGGAGGCTGCAAGGCTTGTGGGCCTGACAGAAAGCCAGATAGCCCTGGGCCTTAAAACATTTGTCAATCTTCCGCACAGGCTTGAAAGCTGTGGGATGATCAACGGTGTAGAGTTTATAAATGACAGCAAAGCCACAAATGTGGACTCCGTCTTTTATGCACTCGACGCCATGACCAGGCCCGTAATCTGGGTGGCAGGAGGTACCGACAAGGGCAACGATTACTCCGTGCTGATGCCACTGGTAAAAGAAAAGGTAAAGGCCCTCATCTGCCTATGTGTTGACAGTAAAAAACTGATAGACAGTTTTGGGCCTATAGTGAGTGAGATCGTAGTGACACAGGATGTTAACCAGGCCGTAGAAACGGGCCTCCGGCTCGCAGTCCCTGGAGATGCAGTACTGTTGTCTCCTGCCTGTGCCAGTTTTGACCTGTTTAAAAATTACATGGACCGGGGGGATAAGTTCAGGAAAGCTGTTCAGGAGCTTGGACAAAAAGTAGAATCATTAAATCATTGATATAAACAAAGACCAGAAGTTTTGAATCTTGTAAGCTCATATCATAATCTGAAAGGCGACAGGTCGGTGTGGCTCATCGTGGCCCTGCTCAGTCTGTTCTCTCTCCTGATCGTGTACAGCACGTCGGGCAGTCAGGTTTACAAGTACAATGCTACTCACGGTACCGAGTATTATCTTATCAGGCAGCTGGTGTTTATCGGAGCGGGGCTGATGTTGACCTATCTTGCTTATAAGTTGCATTATATGGTCTATGCCAAACTGGCTCCAATACTTATGGTCATAGCCTTGCCGCTGCTGGTGTACACAGCCCTATTTGGTGCTGAGATCAACGATGCCTCCAGATGGATAAAGATACCGATTCTGGATCTTTCGTTTCAGACCTCGGATTTTGCCAAGATAGCATTGATCCTTTTTGTAGCTAGGTCACTGGCTATGAAGCAGGATTATATCAAGGATTTTAAGGGTGCCTTTCTGCCGGTGATAGCTCCAGTAGTGCTGTTTTGCCTGCTCATCGCTCCGTCTAATCTGTCTACGGCTGCCTTGCTTTTTGTGACCTGCTTTCTGATGATGTTTATCGGACGTATATCATTGAAGTATGTCTTCCTGCTGTTTTTACTCGGAGGGCTGGTATTTGCAGGACTTTTTATCATAGGACAGTATTTTCCGGACCATTTCAGGGTAGAGACCTGGATGAGCAGGATTAATGATTTTCTATATTCAGACGGGCAGTTT
>JAKQGD010000006.1 GCA_029573365.1 Bacteroidota bacterium
ACCTGGACCCCGACGACATTCCAAATACAATCCGGCACAGAATTCCCGCCTTTGGCATCAATGGCCAATGGGTATACACCAGAAAAATACAGCTTTATAGTGGCATATCACAGGCGTACCGGCCTGTACTTTTTAAGGATATTATTCCGGGATCTGTGCTGGAGGTAGCCAATAAAGACCTGAAAAACGCTTTTGGCTACAATGCTGAAATTGGGATACGGGGTTCACACAGCTGGATTACCCGGTTTGATGTGACCCTGTTTTCACTGCGGTATAATAACAGGCTGGGCAATCTGGTGCGTCAGGATACAGACGGGTCATCCTACATTTATAAAACTAATATCGGGGATTCGCAGACCAGCGGTGTAGAGTGGTATACCGAGATATCGCCGGTAAGAACCGCGGACCTGACCGTTACGGCCTTTACAGCCAGCTCGTGGATGAGATCCCGGTATGTCAATGCATCGATAGCTGTAAACGGCCAAAACAGAAACTTCTCCGGAAACCATGTGGAGTCTGTCCCCGAATGGATTTCCCGCAACGGATTGGGAATTTCCTTCAGAGGATTGAGTACGGTTTTGCAATACAGTTACGTATCGGATTCATACGCCGATCCGGCCAATACTGTCCTCCCCGCTGCCGACGGCTCAGTAGGACTGGTTACGGCTTACGGCTTATGGGACTTCAATGCATCCCTGGTTGCCGGCAGCAACGTTAAAATCAGGCTCAGCCTCAACAATCTTACAGACAAGCTGTATTTTACAAAAAGGCCGTTGTTTTATCCCGGGCCCGGTATATGGCCCTCTGCAGGCAGGAGTTTTGTACTCTCGCTCGGCATAAGTATTTAATCTGATTGCTATTGGCCGTAACATGCCGGGGCTCACATCAGGTTTTCTACATATTTGTACGGTGAGCCGGTATTAATCAGGACAACGGTATCTTGTGGGCGTATGTCGCCGGAGGATACCATTTTGCCGAATGCAGATACCACTGCAGCTCCCTCAGGCGAAAGGAAAATGCCTTCTGTCCTGCCAAAATCATAAATGACCCGCTTCATTTCCTCCTCGGTCACATCGAGGGCCGTACCACCACTTTCGTGAAGGGTCTTCATGATGAGCTTGTCACCAAATGCCTTGGGTACCCTCAGGCCGTTCGCCATGGTCTCCGCCGGATTTTCATACAACACACAGTGGTCGAGTCCTTCACGGTAAGCCCTGACTACAGGATTGCAGCCTTCGGTCTGTACCGCAACCATTCGGGTAGGTATGTGGTCTATCCAACCCATCTGTTTCATCTCCTCAAAGGCTTTCCACATGCCTATCAGACCCGTACCACCGCCAGTAGGATAGATAATCACATCAGGCAGGGACCATCCCATTTGTTCTGCTATCTCATAGCCCATGGTTTTTTTGCCCTCGAGCCTGAAAGGCTCCTTAAGAGTAGTGATGTCCCACCAGTGGCCATCGGCGTTGTCGGCCGCCATGGCGAGTCCGGCATCCCGTATGCTGCCCTTGACACTGGTAACTGTGGCTCCCATGACCTGGCAGTCGATCCTAAAAACATCGGGTGTAGCCTCAGGCATATAAATGTGTGCGTTGCATGCTGCGGCAGCACAGTAGGCAGCCAGAGCACTTCCCGCATTGCCTGCCGTTGGTATGGAAAACGAACTGATACCCAGTTCTACCGCCTTTGAAACCGCCATGCTTATGCCCCGTGCTTTAAATGAGCCGGTAGGGTTGAGCCCTTCTTCCTTGAGAAGCAACCGCCTAAATCCCAGTTTATCGGCAGTTTTTCGCAAAGACAGCAGGGGAGTCCACCCTTCGCCCAGGGAGATGATATGGGAGGAATCCATTACAGGGAGCAACGGAGCGTACCTCCACATATCATATCTGTCATGGTGTATCACATCTCGTGGCACGGTGCCGGAAGGCAGATTGTATTTAGCCACAAGTGGCTGGTTACAATCAGTACAAAAAGCGTGAAGCACACGTTTGTCAAAAGGCCTGTGGCATTGATGGCACTCGAGATGAGAATAGTAGGTCATGTTGTCAAGATGTTGGGTTAAAAATATGTCCCATTTGGATTTTGTGCCAAATTACGCAAGTAAGACACAGGGAAGACCATTTTTCCAATAAAATTCATATCTTTGCATAATGTTTAAAATATCATACCATGAAAGTTTTTTCCTTCCAAATAAACCCCTTATTATACCTTGTACTTTTATTTCTTTTGCCTGCTGGTAATACTGGGGCTCAGAATTATTGTGCCAAGGTTGACTACACACATGAGGTCAACGGTCTGGAAGTCAGGTTTGAAGGTTCAAGTCCAGAAACTGTACAGGAATGGTACTGGCACTTTGGCGACAACACCCCAGTCACTAAGGGCCAAAAACAAAACCATACTTTTACAAAAGAAGGAACCTATGATGTATGTCTTAAGATTCTGGTCAATGAATCCTGCACGGGAGCCGTTTGCCGAAAAATAAGCATTGGGACCACCACATCTCCATGTGAGTTGAAACCAGATTTCCAATATACCGTTTCGGGCAACCAGGTTAAGTTCTCAGGTACGTCTACCGTCGGTGACAACGGCAA
>JAKQGD010000024.1 GCA_029573365.1 Bacteroidota bacterium
GATTACTTCCACCGGACCACTGCCTGATTCATGTGTACCTGAGTCTTAGACTGTTTGTCACAACACTGACACTGCTCAGAGCCATAGCCGCACCTGCAAGCATAGGAGACAACATAAATCCAAAATAAGGATAGAGGACACCTGCGGCTATGGGTATGCCTATGACGTTGTAAATAAAAGCCCAGAAAAGATTTTGTCTGATGGTGCGGACCGTCTGTTTTGAAACAAGCAGAGCTTCCGGAATTTTTGATATATCGGAGGAGATGATGGTCATTTTGGCGACATCCATGGCTATGTCACTGCCATGAGCCATGGCGATGCTGACATCTGCCTCTGCCAATGCCGTACTGTCATTGATGCCGTCTCCCGCCATAGCCACGGTATGACCTTTTTGCTTAAGGTCCCTTACATATTCTGATTTCTGATGTGGCAGTACGTTGCTCTGCCAGTTTCTGATTCCGAGTTTGCCCGCTATATAGGCCGCAGCCTTGCTATTGTCGCCTGTCAGCATATGTACTTCCAGTCCTGCCTTGTGCATGTTTTCTACGGCTTGTGCTGAGTTTATTTTAATCGTGTCAGAAACAGCCATCACTGCTAGGATCCTTTTATCCTCAGCAAACCAGCTTACCGAACAACCTCTCGAAGCCCATTCATCTGACCTGGTTACCAGATCCTGAGGAAGGACGACCCCAAAGTTTTCCATCATCTGCATACTGCCTGCCAAATATCGATGCCCATTGGCTTTGCAACTGACTCCAAAACCGACTATGTTTTCAAAATCAGAAACAGGAACAACCTCCACCGGTCCTAGACCTTTGATTATTGCTCTCGCTAATGGGTGGTCAGAAGCGGACTCCACAGAAAACAAAATCCCCTTATATTCAGGATTGTTATCCAGCCACACTATTTCGGTGAGCGACGGATTGCCTTCAGTGATGGTTCCCGTCTTATCCAGGACTACTGTATCTACCTTGCGTCCGGATTCGAGACTTTCTGCATCCCTGATGAGGATGCCTTTTTCAGCGGCCTTGCCTATGCCCGTCATAATGGCTGTGGGTGTTGCCAGACCCAGAGCACAGGGGCATGCGATCACAAGGACGGTCACAAAAGCAAGCATTCCCAATACCGGTCCCTGCTCTCCTCCAAATATCCACCATGCCGCAAAGGCCAGAATGGCAATGCCAATCACGATTGGCACAAAGACGGCAGAAATACGGTCCACGAGGTTTTGTACCGGGGCCTTGCTGCCCTGAGCGTCCCTCACTGCACGGATGATGCCTGCCAGAAGTGTATGGTTTCCCACTTTGTCTGCTGTGAATGTAAAGCTTCCGTTTTGATTGAGTGTGCCCGCAAATACCTGACCACCGGGCAGTTTGGCAGAAGGCAGGGGTTCGCCGGTGAGCATGCTTTCATCTACATAGGATTGGCCGGCGATAAGTTTTCCATCTACCGGTATACGCTCACCCGGCCTGATAAGTATATGGTCTCCTTGTTTGACATCGGCGAGGGGTACGATTTTTTCCACACCTCCGGTAATGAGCGTCACCCGGGTGGGTTGCAGGCCCATGAGCTTCCTGATGGCTGAAGATGTTTTTCCCTTGGCTTTTTCTTCGAGCATCTTTCCCAGCAGGATAAAGGTGATGACTACCGCCGATGCTTCAAACCAGGCATGACCTTCCAGGCCCCGCCCTGTCCAGAATCTCGGATATAATGTATTAAACACACTTACCAGGTAAGCGGTACCCGTGCTTATTGCTACCAGGGTATCCATATTGGCTGTGCCGTGACGGGCATGTTTCCATGCATTGATAAAAAAATCTCTGCCATACCACATAACCACAGGCGTAGCCAGTACCCAGAGTATAAGATTGGAATACTGCATCTTATCGCTATGGTGTGAGGGCATAAAAAACATGCTGATGACAAAGACAGGAATTGAAAATATGAGTGAGCCCAAAGCCTTTTTCCTTATCTTTTCAAACCTTGCCTTTTCGCGGTTTTCCTGTGCCGATTCAGCTACAGCTGCCTCTTCCAGAACAAGATCATAGCCTGCAGATCTTACCGCGTTCCTGATTTGTTCAGGAGAGGAAACGTCAGGCATATATTCTACCATGGCTGAGTTGTTGGCATAGTTTACACGAGCCGAAAGAATGCCGTCCACAGAGTTTATGGCCTTGCCTACATTGACAGCACAGGCCGCACACGACATCTCCAGGACAGGAAATTCATGTTTTTCTGTTTCCACAACATAACCAAGACTACGGATAGCCTCGATGATTTTAAAGGTATCATTTTTATCGGCCATTGTTGCCAAGACCCTTTGATTGGCAAAATCCACTTGCACCTCGGGAGTGCCCGTTCGTGACCGTATCATCTTTTCCAGGATAAGGCTGCTGTGTTCGCTTTCCAGCCCTTCTATGGGGATGACAACTGATTCCATAATATTGCAGTGGATAAAAATGCTATAACTAATCCTAATCGGAATATTTTTTCCGATGCTTCTTTTTAATATGCCCGTTCACTCCGGCCTGTCGTAGTGACAGCAAGCATGGAGGCTGTCATATACTTTGTCTTTGGCCCTGAACTTATCACTGTCATGTCCTACAGCGGCTATTTTTTTTAGAATTTTGTCAGCATTGGTTTTGAGCGAGTCAAACCTGATTACCGCCATTTTGGTGTCTTTGTTCCAGGT
>JAKQGD010000026.1 GCA_029573365.1 Bacteroidota bacterium
TTGCACCATCCGGTTCAGATGGATTGACCATAGATGCCCGGGGCAACATATACCTAAAATCCGGCAGGGTCCTGATTTAAGCTGCAAATGGTCAACCTTCTGACCATTGACAACAGTACTTTTCACTTCAGGGGAAGCATAAGCTGTGTCAATGAATGAGCCGGGAAAGTATACTTAACTGTATTGCCCTTGAATTTTATGTCAGCTGAAGTGCTGTTTACCGGCTCTGAAGCCCTGGGATTGCCGGGGGCAACAATTTTCCCGTTGACCTCATTGGCTATTGCACTTCCGGTAAATTCTCCCGTCTGTAAAACTATGTCTGCCGTGATGGGGTTTGTTTCATGCCTGTTGACCACATTTAACACAATGGTTCCGGTAGCATCATTCAGAACGGCTGTGACATCGAGATAAGGAATGTCTTTGAATACATCATTGCTGTATTTTTCACAGCTGGCATAGACATCGAGGGCTTTTCCGTGGCAATTATTGCTGTACAGGTAAAACGCTTTGAACAATGCATTTTTATCAGCGCCCTCGGGAGAATATCCCACGAGGCTTGAAAGCATGGTTATATTTGCCATCTTCACAATATCGGCATGCCTGATAAAGGAGTTGAGGTGCTGTGCCACCATCAGTGAAGCCGTGATGCTGTTCCCGAATCCTGCGGACCACTCATCAAATGAGATATATACAGGCCGTTTTGACCCGGTTTTCATCATCGCCTTCAGGATAAGGGCTTTTACTGTCTCTATTTTCTGATCGAGATCAAGGCCAAGGCACATCATACCTGAGAAGCTCCTGTCGTTTCCCAGGGCCTCTGTTGCATACCTGTGCACTGAGAGGTAATCGATGCTTCCTGCCATTTTGGTCAGTACATGGTCATTCCAGTCTATCCAGTTGTTATCGGGTTTATAATTTGAGGCGCCACTGGCGATGAGCTTGATGTCTTTATCTACCCATTGCATCAGTTTAGCTGCCTCAAGGGCGAACTTCACATAGTCTTCTGCACTTTTTTGTCCCATCTGCCATGGGCCGTCGATCTCATTTCCCAGTGCCCAGTATTTGACTTTGAAAGGTGTCTCATTGCCATACTTTCTCCGGAGGTCAGAATACCAGGTGCCTTTTTCAATGTTGCAGTACTCAACCCAGTGCCTTGCCTGGTCAAGGGTGCCAGTCCCGGCATTTATGCAGATAAAATTCTCCGAGCCAATGAGTTTGCAAAGCTTGACGTATTCATCTGTTCCCATTTGGTTGGTCTCAACCTGATGCCAGGCAAGGTCGAGTCTTGCCGGGCGCTGGTCCTTCGGGCCAATGCCATCTTCCCAGTTATATCCAGACACGTAATTGCCGCCGGGCCATCTCACAACCGGTATTTTCAGCTCACGTAACAACTGAATGACGTCTTTCCTGAAACCGTTTTCATCAGCAAAAGAAGATCCGGGATCATAGATGTTGCCGTATACCACTGTACGTATAGGCTCAACAAAAGCTCCGTAGATATTCGGATCAACTGTTGCTATCGTGCGGTCAGGATCAATTTTGATCACGGTTGGATTCTGGGAAAAAAGATTCCCGGAAACAAAACCGAAGATGATCATGCAAATGGGTAAAAACTGTGTTCTTTTCATATCCTTATAATCATGTTAAACATTAGGTAAGTTCTTATTTATGAAATAAATAAACGTCGGGTTTACCTTTGATTTTTCGTCAGCGATTCTAAAAATAGTCATAAAATCGAAAACAAGAAAAAAACAGTCTCTACGGGCAAGGTTTCATATCAGGTGAATTTAATGAATCTGAACCTGATGTGAATAGATTTTATTTTTATGAAATCGGTTGCATTTTAAAAATTATTTATTATATTTACCATGTTGTAGACCATTTTCCAAGGGTAGTATTGCAGGGTTTTGATTTTAATAGTGACAGGAAATAAGGTTTTCCAGTTTAAAGAACCGTTTTCCCGGCACGGTGCTGAATGTTGGTTGGCCAAGCTTAATTGACATATAAACTACAGACCTTTTAAACAACCATGCGAATCAATGACAAATCACCCTGAAACGGGAAGAACATTCCTGAACCCTCTGATGAGATGACTACCCAGAGTAGTCATCCCAGCCAAACCAACATCAAAAAATTTAACCTTAAAATCTAAATCGTATGATTAATGAACCCCTGACCCAAGGTATTCTGCTAAAGAAATACTTTGGAAAACTACTTTTGAGCATTACGCTCATTGCAATGCTGATTCTTGTGCAGACAGGGATGGCATTTGCCTCAGGATCCAATCCTGAGGAACTGAATCTGAATCAGCAAAGAGTCGTTACAGGACTCATTACTGAGAGCGATGGCAACCCCTTGCCAGGGGTAACTATCATGGAAAAGGGTACTAACAACGGTAGTCTTTCAGATGCGAACGGCCAATACAGAATAGTGGTGACGACAGCCAATCCTGTGCTTGTATTCTCTTTCGTCGGATACACGACTCAGGAAGTTACAGTCGGATCCCAGGCAGTTGTCAATTTAGCCCTGGCTGCAAGTGACATAGGCCTTGAAGAAATTGTAGTTATTGGTTACGGAACAGCCAGGAAAAGCGATGTGACCGGATCGGTAGCTTCAATAGGCGGTGATGCAATCAGAGATGTACCGTCATCAAATATTTCACAGGCTCTTCAAGGGCGTGTCTCAGGTGTTGATATGTCACAGGTATCAACCAAACCTGGTGCAACAATGCAAATACGGGTTCGTGGTACTCGTTCACTTAATGCCAGCAATGATCCGCTGGTTGTAATAGACGGGATACCCTTTGCAGGATCAATCGGTGACATTAGCCCCAGCGCAATCAAGA
>JAKQGD010000049.1 GCA_029573365.1 Bacteroidota bacterium
GGTCTTCCATAAATGCCAGGCTGCGGGCGGCCTGCTCTTCTGATGCCAGTCCAAAGCTGAGAGGGAAAACACCTGCCGCGTGCTGTACCTTAGTTTGGTGGCCATTTATAAAATCAAAGTCATAATAATAACCATCGGCTACGTTCCAGAAATATTTATTGATAAGGTTTTGTCTTTGGATGGCAGCGGAGTGGTAAAGGTCAGAATCACTGTTATAACCGGCAAGTTCTGACGCATACGCGAGTGTAGCTTCCAGATGGTAAAGAAGGGAGTTGAGGTCCACAGGAAGGATATCGGCCGTATGTATAGACTCCAGGTTTTGACCGTCTATAAACCATCTGCTGCTAAAGTCCCACCCTGATTCGCACGCAGACCTCAAATGCCTGCAAAGCAAGGATGCAGGCGTGACCGATTTTGACAATAAGTGCACATCATCGGCATACATCTCGGAGCGAGGAGTGTCCAGACAATCCCAATATCTGTTTAAATAGCCTTCATCAACCTGTACCCTGTGGCCAACAGTACCGGATGTATCTGAGGCATCTTCCATCCAGAAAGCATATTCCTTTTTTAATGCAGGCAGGTACTTTATCAACATATTTTCCCCCTTGTTTTTGGCCAACAACAGCACCATAAGGCTAAAAAAAGGAGGCTGTGATCGGCTGAGAAAATAGGTCCGGTTGCCATTGGGAATAAATCCGGTTTGTTCTATAAGCCAGGAAAAATTATCTACCATATTTTCAATCATATCGACGAGGCCCTCCGCTTCCAGGCCCAGCATGGTAAAATAACTGTCCCAGTAGTAAATTTCGTTAAACCGGCCTCCAGGCACAACATATGGAAAGGGCAACGGTATGAGCGAACTCCCCTCAGTGGCAATGTCACCCTTCCTTGTGAGGTATGGCCACAATCTGTGTATGTGCTCCGTCAATGGCTGGCTTAAATCAGAAACAAATTCTGTCATTTTCAGCTCGCCTGTCCTGAAATTTTGTTCAAAAAATGCCCTAAGATCAAAAGCTCTCTGTTTTTTTTCTTTTTCATAGTCTCTGAGGATGTCTTCTACCGGTCTCAGTGGTATGGCATCTGCAATCGTTTTGCCATCTGCCATCAAGCCCGACAGGGCCAAGTCTCTGAACAACGGCTCAAATAATTTTTCCGGCAATCTTAGGTCTATCATCAAATTCGATTTAATATCAAAGATAGTGCTATAAGATGAATTGGTCTGCATGTTCAAAATTCAACTCCGACAGAGTTGTTTATTATACACGCAATATTGCCGCTGATTACACCTGCGGCTAGTTATGTTTAAGCCTTTCAGGCTTATAATTTTATATCTCGTAGATTTAACACCAACACAAAAATCCCGAAGGGATTGAATTTTAATAGCTCAGCATAACATGCTGAGCTATTAATGTTCGAAAAACCAACCACAA
>JAKQGD010000051.1 GCA_029573365.1 Bacteroidota bacterium
ACCAATATACCCATCATCGCCATGGGACACCTTTATATGCGGGGAAGCATAACCTCAGACAGCGAAAGAGAAATACACATAGGCAACCTCGAAGGCCTGGAAGCAGAGGTAATTCCCGGCGAAATAATGTACACTGCCCTGGGGCATATACACAAACCACAGAAAGTAGGTGGTAAACCTCACATAAGATACTGTGGCTCACCTGTTTTACTGGATTTTTCTGAAAAAGAGTATACCAAGCAGGTGATTATTATAGAAACACTGCAGGGGGATACCTCGCCCATCATACGTGAGCTGCCCGTTCCCAAATACAGGGACATGCCAAAGTTTACAGGAACACTGCAGGAGGTCACTTCAAAGCTTGATACTTACAAAAACGTATTTCAGTTGACGGCTGTCGCCGAAGTTGAAATCAGAGAGAAGAGTTTCGACCCGATAATCCATCAGGTGGCCACTGACCTGGGCAACAAAGAGTGGACAGGTGATATAAGGGTCATAAAAACCAGGATTTTATACGAAGACAGGCAAAATACCTATGGTGGGCCAGGCTTCGAAACGCTCAATATAAGAGAGCTTTCGCCTATGGACATCTTCCGCAAAAGGCTGGAGGAAACAGCCCTGGAGCCACAAGAGAAGGGCCACCTGGAGGACCTTTACAACCAGCTGCTCGAAACAATACAACAATCCTGACATTGTACAAGGGCACCGTGGATTTGAGTGCCAATATTAGGTTAATGCAAAAATTCATTGCATTTTTGTCGTCTGAAACCATCAAGGTACCAAAATGGTAAAATCCATTCACAGGGACATAAGCTGGCTGGCATTTAACTACAGGGTTCTTCAGGAAGCAAAAGACCCGTCCGTGCCCCTGCTTGAAAAGTTAAAATTTCTGGCCATCTATTCGTCTAATCTGGATGAGTTTTTCCGCATACGTGTGGCCAACCACAGAAATATTGCCAGGGCTGATAAATCGACACTGAAAACCATAGACTATTCGCCCGAAAGTCTCATTAAAACCATACTCAAGACTGTCAATGTACACCAGACAGAGTTCAGTCATCTATTTGAAAACAAAATCCTTCCGGAATTAAAGAAAAATGGCATAGAGGTGGTTTCCTGGAAAAATCTCACTAAAGAGCAGGTAGAGTATGTTGACAATTACTTCAGAGATTACTTATTGCCATTCGTACAGCCGGTCATTCTCGCAGGCAAAAAGATAAAACCGTTTCTTAACAACGGAGCACTCTATCTTGCCCTGCACCTTAATGCACGAGATACAAATAAACCTGTATCCGAATACGCCATAGTCAAAATCCCTTCTGATCATTTGTCTAGGTTTGTAGAGCTTCCGTCAAAGACTGCTGGCCAACATCAGGTACTCATGCTTGACGATGCTGTAAGACACAGTGTAAGGCTTATTTTCCCAGGTTATAACATTCTCGATTCGCACAGCATAAAGCTGACCCGCGATGCCGAGCTGTATATCGATGACGAATTCTCAGGCGACCTTGTCGACAAGATCAAGAAAAGTCTGACCAAACGAAGCGTGGGAGTAGCCTCACGAATGGTATATGACCGCAGTATGCCCAAACACCTGCTCAAATACCTAATGGACGTTTTTGAGCTCGATGCTTTGGATTTGTTGCCTGAGGGAAGATATCACAACAATTCCGACTTTTTCAGATTTCCGCATTTTGGCCTTCAGCACCTTCGTGACCCCATTTTACCTCCCATAAAGATTGACGAACTGGAAGAGGCAGATTCTATTTTCGAAAAAATAAAAGATCAGGATCACTTTATTCACCCTCCATATCACAGTTATGAGTCTGTCATCAAGTTTTTTGAAGACGCCGCTGCAGACCCGGACGTGACCCATATCAAGATCATACAGTATCGCGTAGCAAGGGTATCAAGGATCATGACAGCCATAAAAAATGCCGTCAGGAGTGGCAAGCAAGTCAGCACATTTATAGAAGTAAAAGCACGTTTTGACGAAGAAGCCAACCTCAAGTGGGGCGAAGAACTCGAAAAAGCAGGTGTCAGCGTATATTACAGCATGCCGGGATTTAAAGTACATTCTAAACTAGCCCTGATAAGAAGGCTCGAAAATGGCAAACCCAACCTTTACGCCTACATGGGCACGCGCACTTTTCATGAAGATACAGCCAGCATTTATGCCGACTTCGGTGTTTTTACAAATGAAAAACGGATGACCTCTGAGGTGGCCCGCATATTTACATTTCTGGAGACCAAGCAGAGGCCTGACAGCCAATTTGAATATCTGGGAGTCGGACTTTTTAACCTCAAGGAAAAATTTATATCCCTGATACGCAGAGAAATAGACCACGCCAAAAAGGGCCAGAAGGCGAGGATGACCCTAAAAATGAACAGCCTCCAGGACGACGAAATGATCAGCCTGCTCTACGACGCCAGCAAAGCGGGGGTTAAGATCAGGCTTATAGTCAGGGGCATCTGCTGTCTTGTGCCGGGTGTCAAGGGCCTTAGCGAAAACATAGAGGTTATTTCCATCGTGGACCGCTTCCTGGAGCACAGCAGGGTATTTATTTTTCACAACAACGGAGACCATGAAGTTTACCTCTCATCTGCAGACTGGATGGTACGAAACCTGCATTTCAGGGTAGAGACTCTCTTTCCTGTGCTGGACCGCGAGATAGCTGCCACCATCATCACCTGTATGAATATCCAGCTGAATGACAATGTCAAAGCCAGAATCATTGACGCCAAACTGTCAAACAAATACAGGAAAACAAAAGATGACATTGCCGTAAGGAGTCAGGTAGAGACCTATTACTATATACGCCGCCGCGAAGAAGCCCGTATGCAGGCAGAAAAATCAGCAGAAAACCGCAACACACCATGATAACATCCCTGACGCCACTTGACGGACGATACGCTGGCACAGTGCAGCCCCTGACAGATTATTTTTCTGAATACGCCCTAATCAGATATCGCATCTTTGTAGAAATCAGGTATTTTTTTGCGTTGGCAGACATTCCTTTGCCGCAGCTGGCAGATATGTCTTCAGGATACAGGGCAGCCCTGGAATCCATCATTATAAATTTTGATGCTACAGAGGCTGCTAAAGTCAAGGACATCGAAAAAACCACAAATCATGATGTTAAGGCAGTAGAGTATTACATCAAAAATAAAATGGAGGCTGCCGGCTTTTCCGATTTTGTGGAATTTATCCATTTTGGGCTCACATCGCAGGATATTAACAATACTGCCTTCCCCCTTATGATCAGGGATGCAACAGAAAAGGTGTTGATGCCCTCTTTTTATGAGGTATTAGAGGCCATAGAATCGATGGCCGCTGAATACAGGGGCATCCCCATGCTTGCACGTACACACGGACAGCCTGCCTCACCCACCACTTTGGGCAAGGAAATGGAAGTATTCGCCGAAAGGCTGAAAAATGAGATAAACATTCTCCTCTCAGTCAGACTCAAAATCAAATTCGGAGGTGCCACTGGCAATTTTAATGCACATAAAGTATGCTACCCTACCGTCGACTGGCCCGCATTTGCTGACCGCCTTGCTGCCCATCTGGGACTGGAACGGTACACACATACTACACAGATAGCACACTATGACGACCACGCCGCCGTTTTCCACTCGTGGTCACGCATCAATACCATTCTTACTGATTTTTGCAGGGATATGTGGACTTACATCTCGATGGAATACTTCAGACAAAAAACCAAGGCCGGAGAAGTAGGCTCGTCAGCCATGCCACACAAGGTAAACCCTATAGACTTTGAAAACGCAGAGGGAAATCTGGCTGTCGCCCATGCACTATTTGTGTTTTTGGCCGGCAAACTGCCGGTATCCAGGTTGCAAAGGGACCTGACGGATTCCACAGTTTTGCGAAATGCCGGTGTACCCTACGGCCATACCCTCATAGCTTTGAAATCAATAGTAAAAGGTATCCACAAGCTGATGCTTAACAGGACTGCCCTCGAGCGTGACCTCTCACAAAACTGGGCTGTGGTGGCCGAAGCCATACAGAATATACTGCGACGTGAAAAATACCCAAAACCCTACGAAGCACTAAAGGACCTGACCCGTGGAAAAGCCGAAATATCACAATCCGACATTCATGCTTTTATAGACAGTCTGGCGGTCAGTGATAAGGTCAAAAATGAAATGCTTGCCATTACACCACACAACTACACAGGCTACCAGTGATGATATTTACACAGTAATTGTTTAGGTCAGTGATCCCGGGGATTTACTTTCCTGTTAAACTCGAAATGTTTTATCTCGGAGTCAGCTTTCAACCGCTTCATAAAGGCGTGGGCCGAGGTTTTTTCCTTGTCAAAACCTATGAGCCAGTAATTCAGGCTTGACGATATCTGTTTAAGCACGGTAGCTCCCTGATTATCATATTTTGTTATCCACTTGCTGACATCCACCCCCTCCGCAGGTTCGATGATAAGTTGATTTTCAACCACATTTTCGCCCTGGATCATAGTGTATTCCTTTTGTTCATAGGTATATTTGGGCTCATATTTTTTTACCTCCACCCAGTTGCCGGTTTTTCCTGCTTTCTCGAGGAGTTGCTGTAGCTCCAGGATATATGAGGGCCTGTCCGTGCTGCCAACGACCGTTTTTACCTTTTCCTTTTTTCTGTACAGAAGTCTGATTATCGGTTTTTCCGGGCCTTCAACTTTAAAGCTATCTTGAAAATTCCAAAACCCTGCTTTCTCAAATGCACCGGTCAGGGCCGCAAATTCTTCTTTGTCCATTCGCCTGGAGTAGAGCCCAAACTTTTCAACATTGACCAGGCCTTCGTATACTGCATATCTGTTTTTATACACTTTAACATTATAGACGGAGCAGTAGCCCGGACAGCCCTCCTTTTCCAGACTTAGGATGACATGGTCTTTTTTAAATTTTGAGGCGTCTTTCGACGAACTGCAGGCAGCTAAAAAAAGAACCGCTGCCAACGATAAAAAATAAAGGCGATACATATTTATTATTTTTAATGTCTATGACAACAGGTTAACATCCAAAATTGTGCCATCCGTATACGGAAACATATTAGATACAAGGTTAAAAGTAAAAAAACTTAATACTTATTTTGGCCTGTCTTTAAGCCGGATGACCAGTTTTAATGCTGACCACCTCTCATCGACGGCACAGACTTTTACATCAACGAGGCCGGATTTCAGGGCCAGATCGCGGATGGTATTTTCGTCAATATCCGTAACCATCCCCGATGACTTTTTATACCATGACACCCAGATCATACCATTTGCTTCCATTCCGGCTCTGAGCGAGTCAATGTCCTTATGCAACTGTTCTCTGTCTGTGGCAAAATAATGGATCATGTCCGATGTTTCGTCCGGCCCCGAGGTCACCATCACACCTTCCGGCAAATCACCCAATAGTTCCCTGTAATTATGCGGCATATTTACAACCCTGACCCTGTACCCAGGCTTGATGCCCAGCTTTTTTATCAACGGTGTACCCGAATATCCCGAAGATGTCATGTTTTGTCCTTCTTATTAAAAAATGATAATCAAAACTCAAAACAACCCAAATCGGGTGGATCCTTGCGTAATTTTCCCAGCAGGTCGGAAGGAAATCCTGGCACTTTGACTCCTTTGGAAAGGGCCACAGACATGGTATCCAATCTGAAATCGTTTTTAGAACGATCCAGAAACATCCTGTCTGATGCCTTGAGAAACAAACAGGCATTTGTATTTTCGGAAAAATTGGGGAAGTTTTTGTCATCATCTAGCTCATCTATGCGGAAGGCACAGTGGTCAAAACGGTATTTAAAGGACGTCTCCTCCCCTCTAAGCCCGAAAGCTATCTCATCACTGTCAGAGCCGGTGAGGATACAGTTGGTAAAGGTAGCATCCAGAGGGTTGATACGTATGCCTGCCAGACACAGGGGTGGGTCAGGACAGTAAAAATTGGTCATTGCCAGAGCCTCATTTTGTCCGGAGTAGCTTGCTACCGTACAAAAGTCAAACCTGTATTTCCCGCCGTATATCAGTTGGATGGCATTGGACCCGTTGTCAAAAAACAGACAATTGTCGGCACTCACCGAGGCATGTCTGCCTCGCACTGCCGGTCCTCCCGTATTGTGTATGATACAACCAGACATGTTGACCTGGGCCAGGGAATCGGCCTGCATGCCTATAATAGAATTGCGTATGACCGTATGTGACAGCTTGTTGTTGCGGCTCTGCTGCCAGAATAGCAATCCCACCCATTGAGAACTGACATCTTCGAATTCTTTTTCGAGTCTGTCGCCCTGGATGACGACCGGGTTCTCGGGTGTCCCACGGGAGTCCAGACTCCCATTGCGAAGGAACACCAGCAGCCCGTCATTGTATATCGAAGTGCTGTCCCTTACTACCCCACCATGTACATACACACGTGTACCTGCCGGCAGCACGATGCGGCAACTATCCACATACAGGATGCCATAAATGACATAAGGTCTGGGGTCATCCCATGTCTCTTCGCCGAGATCACACTGATAAAGAAAAAAATTGCCTTTGCCGGATGCAGGAGTAATATAGTTGGCATTTTGCCCCCAGGCTTCAAGGTGGGCTTCGAACTGCTTGCCGTTGCATTCAACATCTATAAAGTCTTCAATGACAAAGGGCGAAATACTCCAGGGCTGGTCAGGGTCTATTGTCACCTCCACAAAAACATAAATGCTATCACCGGCACCTATCTCCACATCGCTGACACGGGGGCCTCTGCTGCCATCCACATTGATCCTAAAAAAGTCATTTGCCTGCCGTCTGAGCGATATATCTGCCAGTACAGGTTTACTGCCCTTGTTATGCACAGTTATGGATCTAGTGGCTGAGCCAATGGTTGTAAAGACGGTATCAAAACGCAGGGTATCCTGAGAAAACCGGATATCTACATCACTGCCGGTATAATAGTCGTCTTTGCGGCAGCCTACCAGGGTGGCCATACCCATCAGATACACAAAAACCCAAAACCTGGTCGACATAAATGATTCTTTGATATACTATGTAACGGCATCCTGCCCCAAAATATTACCTCACCGTAAAGCGGAGAGGAAGCAACAAAAGTAAGCAAAATCCAAATGGGAAGTACCCGGGGCAGCTTCTGGGCAGATAGCCCACCTCATGGTTTGTATGGCACACACCACAAAAACTTAGTTGTTATAGTCAGTTTGTTATCCTTAAATTAATTTATCAAATCTCCAAAGTTTACCATTAAAATCTGTGAAAGATATTATTCCATATTTATAATTGAAATTTACAATTGACAAAGGATCCTGATATCCAACATTTAATACATCTTGAAATGTCTTGTTTAGTATGACTTTTTCACTAATGGATTTATAATTCCATGAACTTGGCCAGGATCTCGTGTTTGTTTCATGATAAAATACTTGGCTAAATAAATATTCAGGACCAGGATCCATTAAGAAAATATTAATTACATCTGCAATATATTCGTTTTTTGGTTCTATATAATATGGTCTTGATTCCAAACTAAATTGAAATTTAATATTTAACGAATCATTACTAATTGTAAAATTTTTTGATTGAAATGAATAGTGGTATTTAACAGTGTCACCTGGTTCATATACATTATATTTTAGTAAATATGCTCCATCAAATTGAGCAATTGGCTTTTCGATTATCTCAAATACAATTTCGCTAAAGTTTGAATCTATAAAAGTTATTCCCTTTTTTCCCAAATAAGGAAGTGTATCAATGCTTGATTGCAATAAATTATACATTCCTATATTTACATTACGAATATCATCTTTATCACGAATAATATTGTCTTTTGAACAGGAAAAGGTAAGTAAAATAATTGCGAAACAAAAGTTAATGATATTTCTTATTACATTCATTAGTTTAATATTTGTAACCAATAGTCCGCTAAAAAAATGGGATTGTTAAATATATTAGAAAAACAAATATATAAAAGAAGTAAATGCGTATCTTTAGGTTCTAACCTGAGATCTAAACTGCAAAATAATGATCTCGCAAGATGCATTTACTTCTGGCCGAAGCCTTATAGGCACAATTTTAGGCAAAATGAACAACATTGGCAAGGTTCGGTACAACTTTTTATTACACATCCTCATGATGTACCTTAGTATGCGTGGCAGGATAAACTTTTTACAACTGGGCCGGTACGGCAACAGAGATGAACACACTTATCGCAATCAATTTAATGAGGAGTTTGACTGGGTACGTACATCGTTTGCATCCAAATAGATTCTTTACATTATAGGGTTCTGTCATAAAGGACTTAAATATCAGTATGATAACCGGTGCGGATAACCGATGAGATGCCAGAAAGTCTTTCGACCAGTACATCTTAAAGAGTGAGGGACAGAAGCGGCATCCCGATGTGTATCGGGATACAGCGGATGGCCCGACCCCGACCCTCCATGGGACGGGGGCACTCCCAAAAAATTAAAGTAGTAAGGGTTATAGTCATTATATTTGCTGCCGTTAAATAGGTATAAGTGTGCATGCCATCATCGATGTGATCATCCCTGCGTACAACGAAGAAGAGTCTATAGCCCTGGTAGTAGGAGATATCCCGCCCAACACTGTGAGGCATATCCTGGTGTGTGACAACGCCAGCACGGATGATACTGCCCTGGCCGCCAGAAATGCAGGTGCCACGGTGGTATCTGCCCCTCAGAAAGGATACGGCAATGCCTGCCTCAGTGGCATGGCTTACATAGCTGATCTCGATACTAAACCTGACGTGGTGGTGTTTCTCGACGGAGATCATGCTGATCACCCTGAAGAAATCAACTCTGTGGTGCGGCCGATCCTCGAAGGCAAGGCAGACATGGTGATAGGATCCAGGGCCCTCGGCCACAAGGAAGATG